>JAUWDI010000136.1 GCA_030608865.1 Anaerolineales bacterium
ACCACTGCCCATTCGGGTTAATATAAATAGCCGAGAACGATCATCGACGCCTGATGCTGCGGTGGAAGAAAGTTGGACCATGGTCGCTTCTGCCATTTGTAAGCCGCAATTGGTGATATTCTGAGGAAGCGGTACTGGCTCTTATCATCTCGTCACAACTGACGTATTGTGTACAATACAAGTTCCATTATCCATATCATCAATTTCCCCATCCTGTTTGTTCGATCCGTATGGAGGGTCAAATGAAGCGAAAGATTCGTGGCCTAAAACGCATGGCTGTCCAACTTGACCTTAACCTCTACCGGGTCGATGTTCCTATAGCCGGTCTAGCGGATTCCAATCTTAGCGTCATTGACATCCGGCCTGAAGGGGCAGAACAGACTCTGCTGTTCGTCCACGGCTACGCCGGGGTTGCCGAGACCTGGGAATATCAGATTAACAACTTCATGCGCTACACGAGGGTTGTGGCACCGGATCTGCGCGGGCATGGGCAGAGCGATGCACCCATGACCCAATATTCAATGGATGAGCTTGTCGCCGACCTGGAGCAAATTACTGAGGTGCTCTCCTTTCCCGAGAAGTTCGTCTTGATCGGCCATTCCTTCGGTGGAGCCATTTGCATCGAATATGCCGCCAGTCACCCTGAACGCCTCGAAAAACTCATCCTCCTGGCCACCCCCGGGGAGTACCCTCTACCAAAAGGCGCTTCCTTGCTCTCACACGTTCCAGCAGCCGCTTTCCGACCGTTTTGGCGCTTCCGACCTCGGTGGAATGCAGAAATCCATGTGATGAAACGGATGATGCTCAACAACATGCAAAAATGGCAGGGCTGGGATTCTATGAAATCTATCCAAACGCCCACGCTACTTATCACCGGTGAGCGCGACCGATATTTTCCCAGTCACGTTTACGAGCGTGTCGCTGATGGGATCCCCAATGCGGAGGTCATCGACATCGGAGCATCGAAGCACAAAGTTCAGCTCGAACGCCACGAAGCAGTAAATCGCGACATCGAGCGGTTCATTGCCCATGAAGACGATGCCAAGCGCGCCTCTTGGCGGGGGGGATTCGACCGATCACCCACCCATCCCGATCGCCCCTGGCTGCCCAGCTACGGCTCATACACTCCCCAAACCATCCCTATCCCACACCAGCCATTGCACAAATTCCTCGAAGTTGCCGCCAGTTGGTTTCCCTCACGGACAGCGACCGTCTTCTACGGCTCAAAACTCACCTATCTTCAATTAGAGCGGCGGGTGAACCAATTCGCCCATTCACTTCATGGCATGGGCGTGCGTCCGGGCGATCGCGTAATGATCGTCCTGCCCAACATGCCCCAGTTGATCATCGCCTATTTCGCGACAATGAAAATCGGCGGGGTTGTCGTTCTGCCAAACCCGGATGCTCGCGGGGTGGGCATCGTGCAGCAGCTCATGCAGACAGAAGCTAAAGTGCTGGTCACCCTGCGCGAGTTCACCGAGTTGGTAACCGCGGTCCAGGACACACTACGCATTCATGTGATTGTTACGGCAATAAAGGACGCACTCTCCCGCCGGACTTACCGGCAGCTTTTCGCCCGTTGGGGAATTGAAGTTCCGTCCCAGGCCTCTGATGATTCAAGCAGCGGTTTGGACATGGATCAAATGATGATGGACGCCGTTCGGGAACCTCCTGATGTGCAGGTCTCACCAGATGATCTAGCTGCGATCCTCTTTACGAGCGGCACAACCGACGAGCCTAAAGGTGTCTGTTTGACACACGAAAATCTCGTCGCCAATGCACTCCAAACGCGGCACTGGATCCCCGATCTAGAGACCGGCCGTGAGACTTTTTTGGCTGTGCTTCCATTGACGCACAGTTACGGGATGACCAGCGCTATGAATATTCCCATTGCCCTGGGTGCGACGATCGTCCTGCTCCCTGTGTTTGAATTGGAACAGGTTCTCGACCACATTAAAGAGTATCAACCGACCATATTCCCAGGTGTGCCTTCGATCTATATGGCTATTAACACCGCGCGCAACGCGCGCTCTTACGGCGTCTCCTCGATCAAAGCCTGCATCAGCGGGGCAGCGCCACTGCCAATTGAGGTCCAGGAGAAATTCGAGAAGCTCACAAAAGGTCGATTGGTTGAGGGGTACGGTCTTACTGAGGCCTCTCCTGTGACCCACGCAAGTCCTTTCGACGGACCTCAGAAACCGGGCGCGATGGGCATCCCCATCCCAAACACAGATGCAAAGATCATCGATCTCGTTTCGGGAGAGGACCTGCCTCCTGGAAAGATTGGTGAACTTCTCGTGCGCGGCCCCCAGGTTATGAAAGGTTACTGGGACGAGAAGAAAGGCGGCGTTGATCCAGGAACCACTATCGAAGATGGATGGTTGCTTACGGGTGATGTCGCCGCGATGGATACGGATGGTTTCTTCACAATCATCAGCCGAAAGCGCGACACAATCATGGCTGGCGACTATAGTATCTACCCGCGCGATGTAGAAGAGGTGCTTTACGAGAACAGCAAGGTCTTGGAAGTCGCCGTTGTTGGCGTCCAGGCAGAGGACGGTGGGCAGCGAGTGAAAGCCTTCGTCGTCCCCCGCCCTGGCAGCGAGCTCTCGAAGGAAGAGCTCATCGAACTTTGCAACAGGCGGCTCGAACCTTATGCCGTTCCTTGGGAAATCGAGTTTCGCGAGGAGCTGCCCAAGTCCTTCGTGGGTAAAGTTCTGCGAAGAATGCTTGTCAAGGACACGACGTAGCATCTCACCGCTTTTCCTATTGGCAACTGAAGATATCGGTGGCACCACCCCCAATTTTTGGGGCAGCCACCTTTCCACTCTGGTTCAGGCTGAGGAGCACCAGTAAGAACCCGAATCCCTAATCTTTGACCTAGGTCAAACTGGTCGTACAATAAGGAGATTCCGTTGCTTTTGAAGAGATTGGGCATCGTCTCTATTCTTATATTTGGCTGTGTGCTGATGTTTAAACCTTCCTGGCTCCTCAACCGACTCTCCGCTCATTCCCCCGATGTCCTATACTCCGTTCAGACACAAGAGCCCATCATCGCCCTGACGATCGACGACGGACCCGATCCATCGACCACACCGCGTATTCTTGATCTTCTAATGGAACATGGAGCGCGAGCGACGTTTTTCTTGCTATCCGATCACATTGCAGGCAACGAAGCCCTTGTCCAGCGTATCGTGGATGAAGGCCATGAGATCGGCAACCATCTGACCGACGATCAACCGAGCATCCGCCTTTCTGTGGACGAGTTTGAGGGTCGATTACTCCACGCCCGGGATATCCTTTCCCAGTTTAGCGAGGTCCACTGGTTTCGGCCCGGATCGGGCTGGTATAACCAATCCATGCTCGATATCCTTTTTCAGCATGGGTATCGGCTCGCCTTAGGTTCAATCCACCCTTTTGACTCACAGATCCCATCATCCTGGTTTGCGTCCAACTACATCCTATGGCGGGTCCAACCCGGAGACATCATTGTTTTGCATGACATTGGCAGCCGCGGCCAACGTACATCGGATACCTTGGATAAGGTTTTGCCTGCGTTGATAGACCGCGACTTTCGCATTGTCACGCTAACAGAATTATCCGAGCAAGCGCAGAGTGAGGATTAATCCTCGCGACACCACGCACGAATAAATAATGCACTTTCCAGCGTTCCGTACATAGAGGAGGTATAGATGGTATTAAGCCCTTATCAATCGCTTGCAGAACGGTTGAACGCGCTCCCTGATGGATTCCCACCGACGGAGGATGGAGCGGAGCTACGCCTGCTCCAGCTTCTCTTTACACCGGAGGAAGCTCAGCTTGCAGCTCAGCTCCGTTTGACAAAAGAAACTTCGAACGAAATCGCCTCGCG
>JAUWDI010000029.1 GCA_030608865.1 Anaerolineales bacterium
TAGAGTTGAAGTGATGAGCCCTTCTTCCTGTAAGGATCAACGCTAGAAAGTGATTGGGAAATTCTTGGAGAAACGTAGATGACAACGATCGCTCGACATGCGGGACGCGCGGTAGATGAACTGAGACCGATCTCGATTACGCCGGGCTATATTGAATACCCGGAGGGATCGGTGCTTCTCGAGCTGGGGGACACGCGTGTGCTTTGCAACGTAACGATTGAAAAAGGGGTCCCCAAGTGGATGAAAGCGCGCGATGCACCGGGTGGGTGGATCACCGCTGAATATGCCATGCTCCCGCGAGCAACACAGCAGCGAACTGCGCGTGAGGTAGGCAAGCCCAGAGCTCGCAGCCAGGAGATCCGGCGTATGATCGGGCGAAGCCTGCGTGCAGGTTTCAATTTGGAAGCGCTTCCCCCCATCACCTGCATTGTCGACTGTGATGTGCTGCAGGCGGATGGTGGTACCAGAACCGCGGCGGTTACTGGAGGGTATGTCGCTCTTGCCATAGCGCTAGGCAGTCAGATTGCTGCAGGCGATCCCGGCGGAGATATCTATAAATCGCCGATCGCGGCGGTTAGCATCGGGTTGCTGGATGGCATTCCAATTGTAGATCTTGATTATGCTGAGGATTCGGCCGCTGAAGCGGATGTCAATATCGTCATGAACGAACAAGGGGAACTCATTGAAATTCAAGGTACAGCCGAGCGAGAACCCTTCACGACCGATGCTTTACAGCAGATGCTCCATCTAGCAAACGGCTCTATTGGACAATTGATCCGGACCCAGAGACTGGCGCTAGAAGAACAGGGATTGTCTCTCTAGCAATAGAAGGTTAAAGCTACAAGGAGAACCTGGGGAGTAAGATCGCCCTGGGTTCTTTGTTTTCTCATCAGAAGGACAATCCAGCGAGGAGCACGAGTAGTTCCATTCAATGAAGGTGTGCGGGGTAATCAGTTTTTAATGAAACGACTGAGATCGGGGAAGATCAGTTTTTCTGTTTCACCACGCAGGAGTGCTGGCCGGTTGGCAGCCTCGAAGTTGCGGTGCACTTCATGAAGCGCGCGCACTTGCCATGATGGCGGATCTTGTGAGAAAACAGCCAGGCTGACTGTGAAAGAACCCGGGATGAGGAGCAATGTTTCGCCGCTATCTGATGTCGTGGCGAAAAGCCTTCCATCAGGGGATTCGTCATCGCTTGTGCTGAAGGTTCCTAAAAGCGCCATAGCCTCCTCCGCTGATTCAGGCATATCGCCATCAACGAAGATGCGTTCCTTGGATTGAATGTTATACAGGCCGACGCTGTAGCAGGCAGCTTCATTCAATTGCAGCAGGAAACGAGTTTTGCCTTCTTCCAGGACCATCTCCCAGCGGTTGCTGTCAGGATAGGTCTGGCGCATGCGCAGAGCGACTTCACGCTGCCCCATGTAGTGGCGGTAAATTGCCCGATATTGAGACGCGTTAATCCGCCCTTGCTGAAAATCTTGTTCAAGGCGAGCGATCTTACCATCCAGTGTTTCTAACCGGCGGCGGAGTTCCGGATCGTCGATATCTTCTATGGAGGGTTCTTCTGTGATCGCTTCCGCAACACTCTCTTCAATCACGGGCGCGGGACTCTTCGCCTCCTGCGGTGGAGGAGCAGAGTCATCGTGAACCTCCCCGATGAATGGGGAAGCTTGAATGCCCCCCATGGCGTCGATTTTGCTCTCTTGTTCTCGCAGGAGTTCTCGAACGGCGCGCAATTGACCGGCGCTGATTAACCCATCACAGAACGCAATAGCTGCCGAGAGCATGCGTTCCTGCGCACGTTCTAAGCGTTCCAATGCGGCCAGATATTCAGTATCTTGTTCCGCTACCGGCTGCGCGATTGTCTCTTCAGGAGGCACTTCAACCTCTTCTTGGCGTGAGCGAGCAGCGGCGGTTACATTTGATGTACTCGCCATATAAGAGCATCATAGCATGACGAAGGTGAAGACGTAGAGAGGAAAGATGTACCAATCGGAAAACCTCATTTTTCCATGGATTTTGATGGGATGGTTCGGAACGGCTCGTCTGCGGTATACTCATCCGGGTTAATATTATGCAACTCTTATGCCAGCTGGCTCGAAGGGGTCATCAGGAGAATCTAACGATTATGTTGAGAAAGTTTGTCATTGGAGCGCTGTTGGTAGCTCTAGCAATGTTGGTGGGCGCGTGTGGGGCTGGAACGGAAGTGTCCTCAACACGGTCGAGCGAGGCGGTGATCGCCACAGCGTATGCGGACGCCGAGCAGACGAAGCAGGCGACGTTTCAGACTCCACCACCGACTCCCGTCACACCTTCTCCGACGTCACCCCTTGAGAGCCCGACTCCTACAATAACCGTAACCCCTACGCCCAGCCAGCCTGTGGTCATGGCGGATTACAATGCTTACGTTCGCCCTGGGCCGGATGAGAGTTACGGCAGTCTCGATTTCTTTTTGGAGGGACAGCGGGCATTCGTTGTAGGGCGTTTTGAGAGCGAGACAAATGGGACCTGGTGGTACATCCGCCGGATTGATGTGGGCAAGGATGGCTGGATTTGGAGTGGGGCCGTAACGCTCACGGGCGACGCCTCTGGCATACCCATCTTAGAAGCGCCAGAACAATGATCACGATGCTGTATGTTTTGTAGGGCTTTGAAAATAATCTCCCGGAAGATGGAACTCCGGGGGATTTTTAGTTTTAGTTATCCGTGTGCTGACGGTACTCTTCTCGATAACCTGTTATCCCCCAACCTCCCGCAGGTTCGAAACCTGCGGGAGGTTTAACAAATGGACCTCAAAGCGCAGGCAGGACCAACTTCCGGAAGCAGAGCTTCCGCACTCCACACACAACCTACAACCCCTCACCAGCGAGGGATCGTCTCCTACTGGTCATTTGCTACTTTTAATAATAGGTTAGAACACTTGGGGTACGAACTTGGTCAGTGCAAGCGCAAGCCAGGCTACGATTGACCAGTACACGATGTACTCGAAGAATGAGAAAATGAACACTGGACCAGGACTAAGCGCATTAAATACGGGTACTTTTTCGAGGATTCGCAGGCCATAAACCCCTATTACGTGTTCCAGGAGACCCTCGAATCCCCCAAGAAGAATAAATACCAATACAGGGAGTGTATTGAACCTATTGGCCAGGAACCACAGGATCAAGCCGAAGGCAGCATATAGGAAGATGTTTAGCGGAGCGAGGGGACGAACCCAGCCGGGGTAGAAGTGCTGGTAGTAAAGCTCCCAGAATGCCCTGAAGGCGAATACGCTAAAAACACCCCAAAAAATTCCAGAGGCGGCGACGATTGCCCGCGGCGATTGTAAGAATTCCACATGAGGGTAAAAGAAAAGCAGGGGAAGCACCAGTAGAATGCCAATGATGGCGAAAACTACGGTGCTTCCCCAGATATCTTTATTCGTCACCGGGTTATCCGTTGGATCCATAGCTTCTTATCGTTGGATCCTTTCTATCTAACCCAAAAGCGAGTTACTGGACCGGCGTCTCCACGTGCACGCAAAGAAGGCTCGCTATTTAGCGTGGAGATGTTTAGCGGCGATGAAGGAAAGTCCATTCTCCGTTAATGCCCAAGCGGTCTTGTTAAGGGAGTCGAGCTTGTCGCTGAAATTCAAGGTCAGATGGTCCCAATCGCCAGTCTCTATAATTTCCTCTTTGTCCCGGAAGTAATCCAATATATCACTTGGATGTTCTCGCTCGACGTCTATTTCGGGATCAGCCCCCTCGTGTTTGGCGGATATATTGGCGACATGATCGGCGATCTCGATCAACTCATCGCGCCGGTTGTACGGCTGGCGGACGATGCTTTTATAGGTCTCAACGATGTGGTGCTCGTATCGAACCACATCTTCAAATCCCAGATCCTTCCTGAATTGGGCCGTGATCTCCATCGTCTCGTTGTTGATGGAGTTGCTCCAATTGAAGCCAATCAATGGAGAGGTGCCATCCTCCCGGCTGAAGAGCTTGGCGCCGATAAGAGTCCAGAACGCCGCGTACGGATTGTCGTTCCCCATATAGACCGAGATCTTGAACTCATTGTCAACCCCGAGTCGATGGAGAAGGTACCCGAGTAGGACTGTTCCGGGATTTATATTCAAGACCTGCCGGATGCCGTAATTGGTGTAATAGTAGAGGAACTCGTCCAACCATTTCAAAGCGTACTCATTCGGCTGGCCCACTCCACCGAAATACCCTGTGATGGTCTCGGGACCGCCTAGATGGACGTTAGATCCGTCGGTGCCCTTTGTGTCGAGGGTCTCCACGTAGCTGGCTCCGACGATCTGCATGGCGGCTGCGAAAGCCGGGAGATCACCATCCTCTTCCTGCTCCTTCATTTGGCGCACGCGGATGAACCGGCTGGGCATCAATAAGCCCTCCGCGATCGCCCGTTTCGCAGCTAGAATCACATAGGGGAAGTACTGGCAGGCGCTGATCTCGAGGGTGACGGCGAAATCATCATTGAATGACATCTTCTCGGCACGCTCGCCGAGAACTTTCTTGCGGTATTCGTCGATGCTGATGAAAGCGCCTTTTTCGCGCTGTTCTTGAAGCCAGTCCAGATCTTTCAAGTATTCGGGCTTGATTTTTGCGACCTTCTCGCGCAATACGGGCATCTGCCTTGCGGCTTCGGCTTTTGCATTGATTTCCTCAGGGGTGCCATATTCCGCAACCACATCTAAGAAATCGTTGATGATCTTCATGTCAGGATCTGCAAGGATCTGGTTTATAGCATCCAGGCGCGAGGTGGGTATCTGCAAGAGAGCACGAATATCCTCGGTCATAGACATTACTCCTTTTCTAAGCGTACATTCGCTAGATTAGCCCTTGATCAGTTTCATCAACTCGTCGTACTCTTCGTCGGAGATCCCAAACCAATTTTCCGGCTGGGGGAAGGCTTTATTTTTGACTTCGTCAACATACTCTTTCAAGCCATCGGTGATAACTTTCCCTGCATCGGCGTAAACCTTCGCCATCCGCGGCTTGAATTTGGGGTAGAGGCCAAACATATCATGATAAATGAGCAACTGCCCATGAGCATCGGGGCCTGAGCCCAGGCTGATATTGAAGCAGGTCTCCATGCGCTCGGTGATCAATGTGCTCAGACGATCGGGAATCATCTCAAATAGGATGGCAAAGACGCCCGCTTCCTCAAGCGCTTTGGCGTCATCCATGATCTTCTTCGCCTGTACAGCGCCTTTCCCCTGGACGCGGAAACCGCCTAAAGCACTCACGCTCTGTGGAGTCAATCCCAGATGTCCCATCACCGGAATCCCTGCAGCCAGGATGCCCTTAATCTGCGGGACGATTTCGGCTCCTCCCTCAAGTTTAATGGCATCACAACTGGCTTCTGCCATGAACCTGCCGGCGCTGCGTATGGCTGTTTCTATACTCGGTTGATAGCTCATATAGGGCATATCGCCGATCAACCAGGCATTAGGCGAGCCGCGCCGGACCGCCTGCGTATGCCGTATCATGTCGTTCATGGTCACCGGCAGCGTTGAATCATAGCCCAGCATCGTCATGCCCAGGCTATCGCCGACTAGAATCATGTCGACTTCTGCCTGCTCCTGGAAGTGGGCGGTCGGGTAGTCGTAGCACGTCAGCATTGTGATTGGCACGCCATCCTCGACCTTTTTAAACAATGTTCGCAGCGTGACCTTTTTGCGATCACTCATTCTCGACCTCCTAAGGGATTGTAAATTTGTAAGTTATTGATCGGAGTCTAGAGCAATCGGTGATTGATATCAAGTTACGTCCTTCCCTGATGTGGACGCGTTTTCCCACCTGAGTCTAAGAAACTGATTGCTCTGATGACTGATAAGATTGTTAGTACGTAATCAGCGTCCCCTTCGACGAGCCGAGGAGTACCTCTCTTAAGTGGCCGGGAACCTCGCCAGAAAAAATGCGAACTTCAGCGTCCGGGAATTTTTTTGAGAAGGCCAGCGCATATTTGACTTTCGTTTTCATACCGCCGGTAACATCTAGTGGCTCATCATCTGCAAAAATGAGTTCTGTAAATTCGGTCTGGGTGATTGATTGTAGGATCTCCCCGGAACGATCGTATACACCGGGAGTACGGCCTGTAAGTAAGATGCGGCTTGGCTTTATTGTTTCGGTTAAATAGGAGAAGATGGCTTCAGTCGAAGCGATCGTTGCTCCTCTGGTTTCATCGAACACTACGTCGCCATGGATCACGGGAATCAGACCTTTTGACAGCGCTTGTTGAATTGGTTGGATTGCGAGGCTTATCAACTCACCGTCCTGTGCGAGAGCGGAAGCGGAAGGAGGGAAAGAGATGACCGGCAGACCAGCCGCAAGTAGTGAGTCCATAACGAACCGGTGCAGCTTATTCGCCGCTTTCCAGACCGCGGCGACCCCTTTCCAATCCTCAACTGTCGATGCGCCAAGATGGGTGCCGAATTTCGCGGCAGCATGGTGGCCAAAAGACCCCGAACCGTGTCCGAGAAGGATCGATAATTCTGGGTTCTCCCTGCGAACATCCTGGATTTCAATGGCCAACCTATCGATTACTTCCAGGCGAGCGGTTTCGGTCTGTGATTTCTCTGTGATCAGTGAGCCGCCAAGCTTGAGGAAAATCATCCGTCCACCTCTGTTGTGATAACCTGTTTTGCTCCGGCTTGTCTAAGAGCGGTTTCAACGATTTGCGCGGTATCTGGCTCAACTAGTGCGAGCATGATGCCGCCCATTCCTGCACCTGATAATTTAGCGCCTAAAGCGCCTGCCTTGCGAGCTTCTCTGATCAGACGTTGAAGTTCAAGTGAACTAAGACCCATATCTTCCAGCAGCGTCTGGTTTTGATCCATCAGAGCGCCCAAAGACTCGATAGAGCCCGTTTCTAGCATTGTACGGGCTTTTATTACGATTTCACCAATCTCTTCGAACCATCCCCCGTATGTCCCCGGGTCTTTTTCCCAGCGCTCACGCAGCAGGCTCACCGGTATGGTGGTTCTCATCGACTCACCTGTGTCCCCGATAATCAGATTGAGCGGTGTGGAAATAGGTATGAGCTCTGGTTTGTGTTCGCGAATGAAGTAGACCGGTTTTTCGTAGGCGACTACGGTGTTGTCGATCCCGGAGGGTGTGCCGTGATGGATGCACTCGACTGTGTAAGCGATCTTGGAGACTGTTTCATCTTCGAGGGGTTTCGCCAGGTGGGCGCTCAAAGCGCGGATGATGGCAACCGAGACGGCCGCGCTTGATCCGAGCCCTGAGGCAATGGGGAGCTGCGAGCGAATGGTCAAATGGACATCTACAGGCGCTTTCACACCGAGTTCGTCAAGAGTGAGGTTTACCGCGGATGCCAATGGATTTTCCCCATCCGTTTCGTGCAGCCAATAGGACTGGCGGATGTCGGGTGCGTCGATGAGCACGCCACTCGTTACTGGATCGAGGTTTTCAACTTGAACCGTCACACGGATATGGGAAAGAGGGACAGCTATTGCGGGCTGACCGTAAACAACTGCGTGTTCCCCGAAGAGTATAGCTTTGCCAGAAGCGCTGGCTAGGGTCATAGAGAGAAGTATAGGATGGCGACGGCGATTAAACCCCAGAGTGCAACCGTGACCATGAGCGGTTTATCGGACAAAAGGAGTTCTTCCGGTGCGCCGCCTTCGGCTTTAACATGGATAAGAAATAGATAGCGGAAGATCCCATAGATTACAAAGGGAATCGTCAACATCATCAAGTAATTACCCTCGAGATTCTCCGCGGTGAAGGTATAGAGAGCGTATGCGAGAATCGTTGTACTGGAGACAATCGAAAGCAGGTGATCGATGAACGAGAGGGTATAGCCATCCAACACGCGTCGATGAGAATTCGCATCGTCCGCTAATAGAACCATCTCTGCGCGCCTCTTCCCCAAAGCCATGAAAAGGGAGATTAAAGTAACGCATACAAACATCCAAGGGGAAAAACGCTGAACCGTGATGAGCACTACTCCTGCCCCAACGCGGAGGACAAAGCCAGCGGCGATGACAAGGACATCGATGATGGGAATGTGTTTAAGGTAGAACGAATATAACAAGTTCAAAACCATATAGGTAAGAAGGATGAGACCGAACTTGATTTCGAGCCAGAATCCGAGGCCGAGAGCTGTGACCGAGAAGAGAATCGCGGCAACTGTTGCGACGTTCTTTGAGAGTTTTCCTGAGGCGAGCGGGCGCGTTCGCTTCACAGGGTGCTGCCGGTCTTGTTCGAGGTCAACAAGGTCGTTGATGAGATAGACCGCACTTGCTCCCAAACAGAATATAAAGAACCCTCCAAGGGTTCTAAGGAAGGAAGACAGGTTTAATAATTGCTGATCGAAAACAAGCGCCGTGAAGATAATGCCGTTCTTGACCCATTGCTTGGGGCGCATGGCCTTCAGTAGATTTTTGAGCATGGGCCGCATAATAGCAGGAACCTCGGAGGGGGGCAAGAGAGGAGCCGCCTAGATCATGATATGCCCTCCTGAAAATGGGTTGAACATGCAGATTGCAGTACAATCGGGATTATGTCCAGCAAGAAACGCATCGATCTTCTTCTCGTTGATCGCGGTCTCGCCGAAAGCCGTTCCACGGCGCAAAAATTGATAATGGCCGGGCTCGTTCGAGTGGAAGGACAGTTGATTCACAAAGCATCTCAAAAAGCAGAACCGGGGATGTTGATCGAGGTGGCCTCCGGACCACGATTCGTCTCACGCGGAGGAGAGAAATTACAAGCAGGCATGGAAACATTTGCGGTGACTGTGGAGGATCGACTGTGTGCCGATGTGGGTGCATCCACGGGAGGGTTCACCGATTGTCTCCTGCAGCATGGGGCTGCGCGTGTGTATACGATCGACGTGGG
>JAUWDI010000060.1 GCA_030608865.1 Anaerolineales bacterium
TGTCGCACTTGTCCTAACGCTGCTCGATTACAATCGCCGCCTCAGCCCGGTCAGCCGCGACATTCGCGACCAGTTCGGGATAATGAACGCCGGATTAACCGAGGCGATAGCCGGAATCGAAGTCGTTAAGGCGAACGTCCAAGAACACTACGAATGGGACAAATTCACCCATAACGCGCGGCGGTTTCGAGATCTCTTTGTACAGCGCGGCGAAATCCAGGCACGATACTGGCCCATGTTGGCCTTCGCCGTATTTTGGGCATTTGGCTTTTTCCATGCGCTCACCATCTGGCATGCGGGTCGCATCTCCCTTGGCGAGGTAGTTGCTTTCTTAGGACTCATGGGCGGACTTCGCTTCCCAACCTTTATCTCACTTTTCTCGTTCGACCTGGTGCAGCTTGGAATCGCCGGCGCTCGCCGCATTCTCAATTTGATAAACGCCGAAACCGAATTGGACGAGAATGTCGGCGGTGTCACCCAAACAATCCAGGGTGAGGTTTCATTTGAAAATGTCAACTTCGGTTACAACGGGAAGCTGGTGTTAAAGGGTATCTCCTTCACAGCCAAGCCCGGCGAGACGATCGCCATTGTTGGTCAGACCGGCTCCGGCAAGACCACCCTTACGCACCTGATCAACCGCATCTATGATGTGAATGAAGGGGCAGTTCTTGTCGACGGGATCGATGTGCGGGAGTGGAGCATGGAATCGTTACGCTCCCAGATTTCCACCATTGAGCAGGACATTTTCCTTTTCTCCACAAACCTCTCCGACAACATTTCCTTCGGGCGCGATGACGCCACTAAGGAAATGATCGAGACAGCCGCCCGCGAAGCTCAGGCAGACGAGTTCATTCGCAGCTTCGCAGAAGGCTACGATACCGAAATCGGAGAGCGCGGCGTAACCCTCTCAGGCGGTCAGCGGCAACGCATTGCCATCGCCCGCGCCTTCCTCACCGACCCGCGCATCCTAATCTTGGACGATAGCACAAGCGCCATCGACAGCGAAACAGAGGATCAGATCCAGCGCGCCATGCGCAGGATCAGCCAGAAGAGGACAACTTTCCTCATCACACATCGACTCAGCCAGATCCGCTGGGCGGATCGCATACTCGTGCTTCGTGGAGGGGAGATCATCGATCAAGGGACGCACACAGAACTATTGGCGCGCTCTCCAGATTACCAGCGCATCTTCGCTCGCGTTCGATCATCCGCTGATAAAGGCTCATCCACCGCTTCACCAACGGACACAACCCCCAAGGCAGGAGCGTAACAGGATATGGGGTTCATTCTCGACGGACTGGACACCGAATCTTACGATCGTGAGTACAGCGATCGCGATCTGCTGCTGCGGATCGTTTCTTATTTCCGCCCATACGGCCGCAAGATGGCCTTGGTCGCGCTCATGCTCACGCTGAACTCAGTGGCCGGGAGCGGCAGGCCGATCGTTATCGCCAAGGCGATTGACCTGGTCGCCGAAACACCCACCTTCTACAATATGGCATTCGCTGCTAGCCTGCTCCTGATATTCGGTGTGGCCGCATGGGTCACCAATTTCATACGCCAGTGGCTCTCAGCAAGAGTGGTTGGGGATGTCGTTCTGCAGCTTCGTACTGACGCTCTGGACGCCACCATTCACCACGATATGCCCTTTTTCGACGAGCACCCAACAGGAAAGATCGTAAGCCGGGTGACTTCTGATACGCAGGATTTTTCAGACGTGGTGGGATTGGTCATCAACTTGATCAGCCAAGTCTTGATTATCATCATCCTGATCATCTGGCTTTTCAATATTAACGTCGGGCTCACCCTCCTTTTACTGGCAATGTCACCCATCGCGGCCGTTATTGCCTTAAGTTTCAGGCGCGTCGCCCGTCGCGTTACCCAGCAGGCCCGCCGGGTAACTGCGAAGATCAATGCCCAGATCCAGGAGTCGATCAGTGGCATCATCGTTGCTAAGAGCTTCCGCAAAGAACAGGCGATCTTCGAGACGTTTGAGGGCAATAACCAACAAGCCTATCAAGTGGGTCTGCGCCGCGGGCTGACTTTAAACACCATTTTCCCCATCATGGGGGTTGCGAATGGTCTGGCGACGGCAATGCTGGTCTTCGCCGCAGGGATGCGAATTCAAACTGGCGCCATCTCACCAGGCGAGTGGTACCTCTTCATGCAGGCTGTAGGTTTCTTCTGGTACCCGCTCATGGGGATTGCCTCCTTCTGGAGCCAGTTCCAAGATGGCCTATCCGCCGCCGAACGGGTCTTCGCTTTGATCGATGCCCAACCAGACGTCGAGCAAATAGCAAACGAACCCGTCGAGGAGCTCGAGGGCCGCATCGAATTCAAGAATTTGCGCTTCAGTTACTCGGAAAAAGAGATCGTCCTACCAGGCTTTTCATTGATGATTCATCCCGGCAAGACACTCGCTCTTGTGGGTCATTCGGGCGCAGGGAAGAGCAGCATTGTCAAATTGATCTCCCGCTTCTACGAATATCAGGAGGGTGATCTGCTGATTAACGGTCGTGATATACGCCGCTTGGATCTTGATGTGTATCGACGAAATTTGGGCATGGTCCCGCAGGACCCCTTCCTTTTCTCCGGCACTGTTGCTGAGAACATCCGCTACAGCCGGCCCGAGGCAACGGAGAAAGATGTGCGTCAAGCTGCCGAGCATATCAGCGGCGGAGATTGGCTCGCCGATTTGCCTGATGGGTTGGAGACTAACGCGGGTGAGCGTGGCGTAAATCTATCGATGGGTCAACGTCAGCTTGTCGCACTGGCGCGAGTACTGCTGAAGGATCCTGCCATTCTTATCCTCGATAAAGCCACAGCTAGTGTCGATCCTTTTACAGAAGCGCAGATCCAGAGTGCGCTGCAGCAAGTGATGCGCGGGCGCACCTCCGTGGTCATCGCCCACCGCCTGTGGACTGTACAGAATGCCGACCGAATTATCACCCTCGATCGCGGCCGGGTCATCGGGGATGGAACACACAGCTCATTGATGGCAGAAGGCGGGCATTATGCCGATCTGTACAATACTTACTTCCGCCACCAATCACTGGAATACATCGAGAGCATGGGGAATTAACTGCGAAGCCGTGCTTCTTAAACCCTTTCGATCTAAAAATCCAAAGCCGTGGAAGCCATTTCTTATGGGTGCGAAGTGACTCTCAAAGATCTATGAAACCGCTCGCTCCAACTATGTATTGCCACGCGGCCTGATCTCGACTACTCCAGATTGATCCAATTCACCCCGAATATCAATCTTCGCCGCGCCGAAAGCGCGGATCACTTCGGCGTTGGTGAGCAAATGCTGGGTGATTTTCGAGGTGCTGAATTCAGAATCTCCACCGGCAAAGGCCAATGGGAGCAGGAGTTGATCCGCAAGATATTCGTCTGCAACCCCTTCGCCGCCCAGAAACGCATGAAGCGCATCAATGGCTTCGTCGGCGACTCGCTCAGCCGGCTTACCTCGCGCGCCGAGACCGAAATAGCAAGCCTGGCCGGATTCAAACTCGGCTTGCAGCAGGAGAAACGTCCCCTTGCCGGGAGAGGGCAGTGTTCGAATCTCGATCTCCACCGGGCAGCCAAGATTAGCCAATCTTTCCACAGCTCGCTTCCGCTGCCGTTGGGCGATGCTCTCCGGCAGGTTGGAGACGCTAGAGAGGCCGCGAATCCGCTGAAGATCCCCCCGCTGCAAGCGCCTTAGCGGTGCAATCCTCTTATTCACTGGTTGAATAAGCGCCCTGATTCGCCCCCCACCCTGCGGATAAAACCCCGCTTTCTCCAACGCCAGGTCTGCCCGGAAACCCTGCAATCGCATCGCCGGGAGCCAGTTCGCCTCTAAATAATGGAAACACGGGCTCCAAGGCACATGAGTTCCACCAATGATTTCGATCTCCGATGGAGAATCAGCGGTGCTCAGCGGCAGGAAGACCGTCTGAAGTACGAGCGAAGTCGAGCCAGCGGTAGGAATCTCGAAGCGATAAGAGCCGGGGTGAATAGAAGATGGTTGGAATTCAATTTCCTGCGACCCCAAATGTGCGCCTTTCACCTGCGCCTGCCCCACGGAAGCCGCGGCTTGCACAGAGGCCAAGTGCTGGGGCCGTAATCCTGGCTTCGATCTACGCGCGCGAATATTCAGGATTCTGAAATCCCTATCCATCATGAGCGCGAGCGTCAACGCGCTGCGCAAGATCTGCCCCCCGCCTTCACCCTGAGCGCCATCGATCTCGATCATCGCTGGTTTCATACTCTTCATAATCGTTCTAATTTTCGCATGTTTTTGGCTTCTACCCCAATTACAGCGGGGGAAAAAGAGATTTTCCATCGCTGCGCTCCCAAATTCTCGAGAGTGCCATATGTATGTCATGCTGAACGAAGTGAAGCATCTCGTTCTTTGAACCGAAGGGTTGTTCTTGCCATGAACGAGATTCTTCGGCACTTTGTGCCTCAGAATGACATTGGCCAGGAACCTGTCATTTCGAGCGAGCAATCTCCACCTATGTTGTCTAGAGATTGTTACATCGCCCGACCATGAATGGCCGGGCTTATAGCTTAAACCCTTCGGGTTATGAACAAGGGTGCTTCGCATCCTTTTGCTTTGAGCCCGGAGGTTTAGCTCCGGGCGATAATTGTAGAGATTGTTACGTCGCCCGACCATGAATGGCCGGGCTTTATAGCTTAAACCCTTCGGGTTATGAACAAGTGTGCTTCGCACACTATTGCTTTGAGCCCGGAGGTTTAACTCCGGGCGTATCCTTCATTTGTCATTTCGAGCGAGCCGTGAAACGGCGACCGAGAAATCCCTAGGATGATTCTCTTGGTAGTTCTTCCCCTGGAAGGTGCACCATCCTGGGACATTGAAAGCCTCCTCTTAATGTCATGCTGAACGAAGTGAAGCATCTCGTTCTTCGATCAGGCGGGTGCTTCTTACCAGAAACGAGATTCTTCGTCGCTTCGCTTCTCAGACACGCTTTGTCAATACCCAGTTCTGATAGCAAGCGTGCGGATATTCCAGCTTCGAGGCGCCTTCGATCTGGAAAATCCAACCGCGGCATTGATGAGCTAACAACCATCTCTTGATCTCTCGTGATGCAACGTTAGGATTTCAATAGCCTATCTAATTGCATGCTTTGCTGTGCATTGCTCGCTGCTGTAGATGATACGTCTCGTCATAGATCACTCCATCCTGCCATATTCTCCAGAGAATGGCTAACCAGCGATTGGCCAGGCAACGGTAGGCATGGCTGGCATAGCCGCGGCGTGAATACACTTTCAGCCAATAAGCATTGGCCCATACCGATTTGCCCAGAGAAGCCTTCGCCCATTGTTGTGTGATGCGGCGAAATTCTCGGTCACAGGCCCGCCTGAATTTGATCACCCTGCGCTTGCCACTCGCATCCGTAACGGGACAGGTTCCGGCAAGTGCTTGGACACTGGCAGGTGAAGTAAACCGATCCCGGTCATCGCCAAACTTGGCCAACAACGCCGGCGCAAGCAAATCTCCAGCTCCTGGTAAGGAATCAAAGATCGG
This sequence comes from Anaerolineales bacterium, assembly GCA_030608865.1. The sequence continues at coordinate 5,531 of JAUWDI010000060.1, forward strand.
CGCATCCGGATGTTGATCAAAAAGATTCTTGAGCTCCTTCAAGGCCTTCTCCTTGCTCATCTTCATCTCGAGTAACAACCTGGCCAGGGTGTGTGCTTCGTCCTCGTAAACCATCACTATGGTTGCGCTAGCTACAGGCTGAGGTGCTTGCAGACGGGCAAAAGCGGCGGGCAGCAGTGCAGGATTAGGATAGCGATGTTGGCGTGCAAACAGCCGAAAATCTTCAAATGTCAGTTTCTGGGCTTTTTCAGGGCTCCCATAGGCACAAATGAACGCCAGCCAGACCTTCGACTGGTTCCCGAAGACATCCAGGGCAGCGGGATAATAACGCAGCAACACATCTCGCAGACGGTTGTAGAGACGTCCAACCCCACGTGTAAGATGGTGAATCAAGCTGACCTTGGCTCGTATCTGTTGTGTAAGCAAGCTATCAGGGTGCCAGGGCTGCATTCTGCCTCGATCGGTGCGCAAGCAATCGGCGATCACCAGGGCGTCGCTGAGGTCGGTGCGGGCAGCGCTATGGCGAAAACGAGTACGACTGCTCTTCACTACCCGGGGAGGGACGACAAAAACCTGTCCAAAACCCCGAGACCAGAGGAAATCGATGATCAGATTGTGGGCGGTCTCCAAACCTATCAGACAGTCCTCCGAGTGCATACCCAGTTTCTCTTGAAGATCCGTCAATTGCAGAAAGCCTTCGATCGAGTGGGGAATGGTTAATTGTGCCAGTACAGCACCGGCGGCATTCATCGCCACCACATCATGTTTGGATTCACTCCAGTCGATTCCGATATATACTTGCATTTGGACCTCCTTGTGCAT
>JAUWDI010000193.1 GCA_030608865.1 Anaerolineales bacterium
GCCGTGCTTGATAGCGTCAACGAGACAAACAAGGGCGGAATAGCGTACATCCTCCTCAGTCAGCGATTTGTCCAGCGGCCACCAAAGCTTGCGTAGGATCTCGGGAAAATCCCTAGGGGGGTGCCCCGGGATTGCCATCCCGCGTGCAAAAGCGCCGTAGAAGTGTGTATGCGCGCAGATATTTCCCGGCATGAGCAATTGGCCACGGGCGTCCAGAACATCACTGTCTGGGTGCCGCGAAGTGATTTCAGTCGAAGGGCCGATCTCTGTAATGAAACCAGAGTCAATCCATACAGCATGATCTTCGAGAATCTCATTCGGTTCACCCCATGTGACCACTCTTGCGTTCTTAATTAGCATCATCGCCTCCGCCCTAATCGAAGACTACTGGAATATCCGGGTCATTGCTAGCTACAATTGCATCCTGAATGTGCCGCGGCGCCGTCCGATAGCTAGAGAGTGGAGAAGGAAGTTCTTCAATCGGGAAGAAAGCAACCTCAGAGGTTTCCTCACTCGGCCTCAGTTCCCCATTGCCCGGTTCACAGAGAAACAACAGCTTGTAGGCGTGATAGAGCGACAGTTCTCCGGGTAAACGGTTCGCATCGTATACACCTACGATGCGGTTGGCCTGAACCGTCAGCCCTGTTTCTTCCTGAACCTCGCGCTCTACCGCCAGGCTGGGCGTCTCACCTACGTCAGCCCAACCGCCGGGTAAGGTCCATCTGCCATCCATTGCTTCACGCACCAACAGCAGTTCTCCGTCCCGGAACACCGCCGCGCGGACGTCGACTTTCGGCGTTATATAACCGGGTTGCGCCATGAACGCCATCAACACCTCTTGGGCTTCCATCTCGCTATTCGCAGCCACGATCTCTGACGCGATTTCTAATAACCGCTGAGCACGCGAGGCCTCATATGGGTTCTGAGCATAGTGCAAGCTTGTGTGCGCGAGGGCTTGAATCTCGCGCGCCCAGTCCAGCCATTTCGACGTTTCACTCACGGTTTGCATCTCCCACCTTCGCCAGCTCCAAGGCGAGCCAGTCCTGATCGACAGGAAGTGTACGTACTCGTATGCCGCAAGCATTGTTGATCGCATTCGTTATCGCCGGTGTTGTCGGGATGCTCGAGACTTCCCCCACCCCTTTTGCCCCGTACGGTCCTTCAGAAGTGGGATGTTCTACAACAATGGGGATGATCTCCGGTGTTTGAACGATCGATGGTATGCGATAGCGTGCCATGCGATCGGTGAACACATAACCATCCTCAACGATGAATTCCTCGATGAGCGCGTTCCCGAGCCCCATCATTACTCCACCTTCGATCTGCCCTCTCAATCCCAGCGGGTTGATCACGCGTCCAACATCGTTAGCGGCGATGACGCGCAGGACCTTCACTTCACCTGTATCAAGATCGACCTCTACCTCGGCAGCCTGTACGGCGAATGAGTAAGCGAAATGCATATCCCCGCCCGTTCCGAGCGGTTGGGTCTCCGGTGCCCAGTACTCATAAAGTGCCTTCGGCTCCTGTCCTGCAGCATTCATTATTTCAATTGTTTCAGCCAGTTCGATCTGCTTTCCATCGACATGGGCTAACCCTTCTATGAATTTAATCGTCGCCGGCGGCACATCAAAATGCTCGGCCAGCGTAGAGCGAACCGCCTGGAGGACGGTTGCGGAAGCGTGCCGAACGGCATTTCCGGTCACATAGGTTTGGCGCGAGGCGGTTGTGGGTCCGCCATCCGGTGTTAAACGCGTATCGGAGAGTAAGATACGCACCTTATCAGGAGGAAGGGTAAGTTCCTCCGCAGCGATCAACTGGAGGACAGTCATTAACCCCTGCCCCATATCCGCCGAGGAGGTGCGCACTTGCGCCGTCCCATCAGGATAGAGTTCCACCTCTGCAGCCGCCTTATCAGGCGCTCCTCCACCAAGCCCTGTATTCTTAAAGGCGGCGGCGATGCCCCAAGCGCGGCGACGGTTGGTTTGTCCTGAAACGATTTTCGCATCGAAAGGGTCGCCTTCCGGAGAGATTCTATGAAGCTCGGCTTCAACTCGATCTAAGCATTCCAGCAACCCAACACTTTCACCCAGTAATTGACCAGTATTGGTGACGTGACCCACTTGCAGTGCGTTCTTACGCCGGAGTTCAACAGGATCGACCTCAAGTGCGCGCGCCAGATCATCCATGAGCGACTCAACTGCGAAGCATGACTGCGTCACACCAAAACCTCGGAATGCACCTGCCGGGGGATTATTGGTGTACATGGCGAAGCAATCCGCCCGAACATGGGGAATGTTATATGGACCTGTCGAGTGGGTTGTCGCCCGGGTCATTACTTTCTCCCCGAGGGATGCATATGCTCCTGTGTCTCCGAACAACTCGGTCTCGACTGCCGTCAGCGTACCATCCTGTCTGGCTCCAATACGAATGCGAATCTGCGTTGCGTGCCGCTTGGGATGCACAAGCAAACTTTCCTGCCGGTTGAAAAGGACCTTCACGGGTCGATCACAGACTTTCGCAAGCAAAGCAGCATGGATCTGCCCGGCGATATCTTCCTTCCCGCCGAATCCACCCCCGATCGGCGTCCCGATCACGCGCACATGCTCATCCGGCAAGCCCAGGCTGCGAGCCACCTGTTCTCGATCAGCATAGGGAATCTGTGAACCAACATAAATCTCCATACGCCCGTCTGTTGA
>JAUWDI010000169.1 GCA_030608865.1 Anaerolineales bacterium
TCGCCCTGAGGGTATTCGTAATCCAGTAATAGATGCTGGATTGGCTGGCCTGAATCTATCAATTGTTTAAGTTCAGCGGCAGCTTCTGCATTAAAACCGGAACCGAAAATCTCTTTCCCGAGGAGATCGTCTGGCGATAAACTTATGGCTTTTTCTACTTCAGGGCTGCACCATGTATAACGCCCTGCACTATCGATCTCCCATGACCAGCCGCGCGGGCGGTCAGCTTCGGTAGGACCGAGTATTTCTATTGGAACAGTTCCTGTTTTTGGGGTGTCTTTTGAGATCCCCGAGAACAGGTTTTCAAGGCGTCGTCGTATACCCTCGATTGAGTTCATTCGAATAGTGCCCTGTTTCCTCTGCTAACGCACGGTATTGTTTCGCTGCCCGACTTTCTGGCGCGTATTGGTTAATCGGTTGACCCAGGATCGCGCTTTCACGTAACCTGGTATCTATTTCGATTTCAACATCATAGATTGCTTCGTTGAATGCGGTTCTTATCTGCTCCGCAAGACTGCGGTGGATGCGGTTGCGCTTGTCAACCATTGTAAGAAGAATTCGATATCTAAGTTTAGGGTTGTTTTCTTGGCGAATTGCTAAGATCATGTTGAGCATATCGCGCAGCGCATGCGCAGAGAAATACTCCGGTTGGGTTGGAATAATAAGTAAGTCCGCCGCAGCGAGGGCGTTCTTGGTGAGCGTCCCAGTGGATGGCGGGCAATCAATAATGATCGTATCGTACGATTGGTTGTCCTTAAGTGTCGTATTCAAAAGCATCATATAGTCGGCGCGAACTAACAGATGAGGTTCAGCCATGTTTAACTCGTGATTAGACGGTACAAGTTCCACATCACGGAAATTGGTTGGAATTACGGCTCCGTTCAAATCATCATTTCCTAAAAGTAATCCGGCGACGGTTCGCTCAAATGAGGTGGGTTTAAATCCCAGGGAAAGGGTCAGATTGGCGTGTGGATCCAGATCGATGAGAAGCACTTTCTTTCCCATCTCCGCAAGCGATGCGCCTAATGACAATGTGGTTGTTGTTTTCGCAACTCCACCTTTTGCGTTTGCGATGGCTATGATGTGGGTCATGCGTTGTCCTCGCCCGTCGGTTTCTTGTGCTAGACAGAAGCAGTTAGGCTTCTATTTATTTTCTCGTCGGTCTAATGGCGGTTGGCTGCTCAGGGTTATGGATTGTTCCAGCAATCGTATCCGGCTTCGCTCTGCTCCGAATACGCGACGCATTTCTTGAACGGCAGTTTGAAGCATACCTTCTACATCATCGCTGGACCTAATTACGTTGGTTAATTCAAGCACTGTTTGTTCGCGCTCAACTCGGCGCAGTGTTTCTTGGAACAAACGGGCATTCTGTATCGCCACAGCCAGCTGGTCCGCGAGGATCTGCAGAACTGTGATATCGTCCAGACTAAAAGCGTTTGTGTTTGTGTGTTGGAAATCGAGAGCGCCGAGCACTTGCTCACCTACAGTAAGAGGGATCGAGAGCTCGCAGCGCATGTTTGTCAGGAGTGGATGTGGTTGATAAAGCTCATCCTCGTTTACATCGGATGCCAGATAGTATTTACCGTTTTCCACGACGAAGCCAATAATAGTTTTCGAGCCAACAAGCAGTTGGTAGCCGGTAGAGAGCATTTGTGCACCAGCTTCGCCAGTCGCGGCTCTGACTTCAGCAATTTTCTGTGTCTCATCGATTAAGAAGGCGGCGACATGCGGGTAACCAAAGCGATCGCTGATTAGGCTCACAACCCTGTTTAGAAGTGTTTCTGTGTCGAGCAGGCCGGAGGCGTCACGGGCGACCTCAGCTGCCGTTTGTAATTGGGCAGCCCGTAATTGGACTTCTTCTAGTAACCGCATCTGCTCGACTGCACTCGCGACCTCATCAGCAACGGCTTCCAGGATTTCACGATCGTCTTCGGTCCATTCGCCCGGGCGTTCCGCGAGTAGCCCGAGGTTGCCAACGATTTCGCCACGCACAGAGATGGGAGCATCCATTGGATCTCCGCCATCCGTCACTGCATCTGGATAGCGTGAGCCGGTATATTCGGCAAAGGATGCCTGTTTGTCCTCTTCAATTAATTGGAATAGCTCTTCCCAGGATTCTGCAGTCTGGCGGCGGTACAGTGTGTCGATTTGCTCGAAACTGAGTTGTGTTTCTTCAAATAGTCGGGCGCTTTCGAGTGCAACCGAAACCTGATTTGCTATCAGTTCGAGGAACTCAATATCGCGCGGGTTAATACCATCTAGGTCAGCGCTCTCAACCGCGATTGCACCAATCGCTTCACCACGGCTGATGAGAGGGACGGAAACCGTTGTGCTGGGGGAATGGATGGTTTCGCTGGTTCCCGGTATGTCCTCGCTGATAGATGTCGCGGGTTTCATGGTCACGACTGCACGCCCGAGAGGACCGCGCTCGAGGGGGACAGGGATTCCGGTGGGGGTCGGCTGAATGCCTTCTGCGGCCGAAGCGCTGCGGACGACAATTTCGTTGCCCTCAACAAGCCCAATTATCACGCGATCAAAACCAAACATCTCACGAATGCTCTCACTGGCTTTGGTGAGCAGTGAATCGTAGTCTGTTTGCTCACTTATGCTAGTGAATACATCGATGACCCGCCGGTTCTGCGCGGATAGCTCGGTGAGTTCACCGATCAGGCGTGCGTTTTCGATGGCTACAGCAAGTTGGTCAGCCATCGTTTGCAGGACCAGGATATCCTCCTCATCGAAGGCGTCCGGATCTTTACTTTGGACATCAAGAGCGCCAATTATTTGCTCGCTTGCTTGTAATGGAAGAGCCATCTCGGAGCGTGTCTCGGGGAGATCGGGATTGGCGAAGTGCACTTGATCATCACCAACGTCGAGAGCGATGCGGGGCTTCCCTGTGCCGGTGGTAAAGCCGACGATTCCGACCTTGCCTACCGAGAGGCTGTACCCTTTTTCGATCATACGCTTGCCACCTTCCGAAGAAGCGGCGCGTAATACGGCGTTTTCGCGCTCTTTGTCAAGCAGAAAAACACCCGCATGGTAGAAGCCAAAGCGGGAGGTGATCAAATTTACCGTCTCG
>JAUWDI010000046.1 GCA_030608865.1 Anaerolineales bacterium
CAGAGTCCAGGCTATGGGAGCGGAGAGGAAATCCAGGCTCATGTCGAGCAGGTCCAGCAGGATGACGACGATCAGCGGTGTCGCCCGTAGGGCTGTGAAGAAACCCGCTTCTTGCGGAAGCTGAATACGCCGGACACGCCATATCACCCAACCCAGGAGTAATAGCGTCAGTCCCAGACCGATTGCGGAGAAGGTCAGAACGGTATACAGGAGAGGACGCCAGTCGATTTCAGCCATAGTGCCTCCAGGATAACTTCATTCCGTCAACTCCTGACGTTGGAACATGACAAGGGCTAGCCCAATTAGGCCGCAGATCCAGATGGCCAGCACCAGTATCGAGAACCAGAAACTCGGGGCTGCAGTGAGAGATGAGATGCCGGCAATCGTCGCGACCTCGCCCTCGCCGTGCAACAACCAGGAATACATATTGCTCAAGTTGAAGGTGGGTGTGTACGTGTAAAGGTTGATCAACGACGGTTGGTTCAAAATCGTGGCGAGCAGGCTCAATATGCCCAGCGAAACGGCGTCGAACACCGAGAAACCGAAGCTGATCATCAAGCCGCCCAGTATGGAGCGGCTGGTCATTGCGGCGATGGCGGCGTACCCGGCCAGCACCGCCAGCGAAAGGAGTACGATGAAGATCGTCCTTGCCGTATCGAGCAGGAACGATCCCAGGATTTGTGGATCAACGGCGGGACCATATGGTAGGCCGTGGACGCGATACCCGATGGAAGGTCCCAGCGCTGAGATCAGCGCCGTTAGTGTCAGCGAGATCATCACTAGGCTGATTAGCGCGGCCATCTTGGCCAGGATCAACTTCCAGCGCTGTGTCCGCGGGGCGATGTTCTTCCATGTGCGCCACTGGTATTCTCCGGCAAAGACCACCGCCATGAAGGCTAGCGGCAGCATGCGCCCGAAAAGATTAGCCGGGAAGGTGATCATCATGTTCCAGGTGTTCAGGCTGTCTGCCGTCCAGGAACCCGAGCCGAAGTATTCCACGCCGGCCGTCATCGTCGCCGAGATAAGACTTAGCAGAATCATAACGGTGTGAAAGGCCAGTACGCCGATCGGGAAGATCCACACCAGGAAAGCGGTCAATCTGAAATTGGCGGAGACCTTTTTCCACTCGGCGCGGTAAAGATTAAACATCCGCGCCTTCCCTTGTTTGGTTGGTGACGGCGATGAAGAACTCCTCTAACGATTGCCGCTTGTGGATGACCTGGAAAACCTGCACATTCGCCTGGACAAGCTCAGCTACAACGGCAGGCGCTTGATCCGGATTGAGCGAGAGCGTGATCCAATCACTGCCCTTGCCTTTGGAGGGACCGAGCGCCTCGCTCCAGCGAGCGGCGATAATCTGGAGTGCTTTTTCGATGGGCTGTACTTGCAGGCGCATCTGACCGACTTCGCCTTCCAACAGCGTTTCCACAGGGCCCTCCCGCAAGAGCACGCCCTGGTGGATGATCGCCACGCGATCGCAGACCTGCTCGACCTCGTTCAGCATGTGACTGGAGAGGAAGACGGTCTTGCCATGTGTATGGGCTTGATCGCGGATGAAACCGCGCATCTCCTGAATCCCGGCTGGATCAAGGCCGTTGGTGGGTTCGTCGAGGATCAGCAGCTCGGGGTCGTTGAGCAGTGCCGCCGCAAGACCCAGGCGCTGCTTCATACCGGTGGAGAAACTGCCGACTGGCTGCTTTGCACGCTCGCTCAGGCCGACGGATTCGATCAGCTCGGTGATGCGGCCAGGTTGATAGGAACCAGCGGTGCGATCCAGCACGACCAGATTGTCCCAGGCGCTCATGAATGAGTAGAAGTCGGCGCCCTCCACCAATGCGCCGACCCGTTTTCGTGACTCAAGTGAGCCCGCTGGCATACCGAACAAGGTGGCCTCACCAGTTGTAGGGCGGATCAGGTCCATCAGCATGCGAATGGTGGTGCTCTTCCCGGCGCCATTGGGGCCCAGGAAGCCGAAAACCTGGCCGGCTTGCACCTCTAAGTCGAGGCCGATGACGGCTTCGACGGCTTTATTACCCTTGCCGAAGGTTTTGGAGAGGCCGCGGATTTCGATGGCTGGTGTGCGGTCTTTGATGGTTGCTTCGTTGCTTTTGATCACTAGGACAGCTTACTCGCGTACAGCCCACTTGCCAATGGGAAATCGGTGGAATGTCTGCTAGCCTCTGCAATAGAAGGGACGATATCGAAACTCAAGAAAGAACCCGCCGCGAGGCGGGTTTGAAAGGACCATTTATGGAGAAAAGGAATTCGAAGTGTTTAATTGCTTATGGCACCCCCTCGTGGAGTACGATCAAAGTGCCCTCAATTCCTTTGACACCGAGTTGAGTGAGATTGTCGGTCACGAGCGCATACCCTTGGAAGCTTGTACTGGGGTTGCTAAAACGTATTACGAAGCTGCGTGGGTGGTCGCCTTCATTGGCGTCCTCGATCAACCAGCCGGAGGTGAACATCGCTATATTGAAATCCACAAGCGCCATCTCGGCAATGCCACCGAATTGGAATGCGGCTGCGTACCCTTCCGCGTCCAGAGATGGGGGCAGATCGATGGCCTTGAAGCTGGTTGGGAGCGGCAAGTCAGAGGGTAAGCCGCTGGAGGTATCACCGAGGGGGGTCGAATCGCCTAAAATGCTGTCAATATCAAGTTGTTCTTCGGAGACCTCAAGCGGCATGAGATGCACTTCGAGAGCAACCCCCGTCTCTGCTCCAACTAGCAACAGCTCACCAACATACGTTGGATTCTCGATCTTGAATTGATATCCGCTAGCAGTCTCCTTCTGCTCACCGGTAATCCACCCTGCAGGGGGCAGTTCGGATTCATAGAAAACGATCGTCTGTTCGAGTGTGTCGAGAATGGCAAAGTACACTCGAAACTCGTCGTCAGCGCCAAGTGAAATGGTTGATGAAACCTGCGCGTTGGGAGGAATGGGAAAATCGGAGGGGAAGCCGGGCGGCAGTTCTTGGTTAACCATGCCAGAGATATCCATGCCCATTTCTTCCCCAGCTGTATTCTCCTCATCTCCTGAAGATTCAACCGCCGATTCGCTAAGATCAGCTGGTGGAGGTCCTTCAACCACGGAAATTTTAGGATCACTACCGCCACAAGCAGCAAGCAAGATGGCAAAGATGAGAAGCATCGTGTAAGGAATTAACTTGCAACGCGTATAACGAAAGACCATGATGTTCACCCCCCTCCTGCGCAATTTACTTTGCGTGTTGTTCAAATTTGTTTCCTTACTCATCAATGGGCAATTTCGGTTCAACGTGGATAATGCTCCAGTTAATGTGGGCCAGGTAGAATGGATATTTACCCAAATCGGGATCTGGATTGTTAAGGTTCTGGGAGCCGCGAATCGTCCCCATCTCACCCCAGCTCCCAGTACTACCTTCGGACAAGATTTCTTGTAGATTGATCGGCGGCGTGCCGTACTCGAAACCGTGAGCGATCACCGAGGCATAGTTCGGATGCGAGAATTGCTGTTGTGTGATGACCTCGCACTCCTCATCTTTTAGTTCTTCAAAATGCCACTTCTGACCGATACTGACGCTACCGGAAGCACTGGGGGGTTCGACGATCTGGAACTCGTAGCCATCGTAGCTGCCCTGATATTCGAGTGTTACATTCCCACTTGTAGGTTGACCACTGATCTTAATGTCTTTACGACAATCGTCTTCCTTGATATAGGTGATTTCGGGGAATATTAACTGGATGACATCGGTCCCATGCAAGACATAGGTTTCAACATTTGTCCAAAGCTGGATGTCATGGTGTTCGTACCAACCCGGAGTAGCTAATGCCTTCATTTCGAGACCACCCGGATGGCTGGAACTTGTGATCATCCAGACTGTTATCCTGCCTCGCCATACGTCGCAATCCACAACCATCTCATTGGCCTTATCAATCAATTGCTGTGCTAGCCCTCCATCACCGTTAAACATGTAAATTTGTTCCGCTCGTTTAAGGAGCCTGTTAAATTCACCGCAGTCGGATTCGTTCAGATCTTCCCTGCCAAGTTCGTTGGCAAGCTCTGCGGCTTCGGACATCAACTGGTCGCCAGTGGTCAGGTCGCCACTCTCCATGGCGGCAGTGGCTGCCATGCCCAGGCCGGTTTTGCCGGCTTCACCGCCGGTGGCTTCGGCGTTGCGGCGGGAAGCATCGATCAGGTCATCCACGATCTTGCGGGCCTCCGGGTCATTTGGGTCGACATCGCCGTGTTCATCCATCCATTCCTCATAGGCACGCAAGGCGTTTTTGTAATCACTGGCGGCATCGAGGGAGGGGGAATGAAATATGTCTGATTGAAGGCTATAAGTGAAATGGGTGATGATTGCACCGAAAAGCCCATGTTTGATGGAAGTGACAGGTGCGGTTTCCATTAACGCAACCGAAGATGGGTCATCAAAGATCGCCACAAGCGATGACAGGGTTTCGAGAGTGCAAGATAGGTTCTCAGAAGTTTCGCGTTGGCATTTTGGAGTCTGCGCTATCCAGAGACCCTTTTCAGGATCGTAAGTTGCAAGGACCGCCGACTCGGTGAGGTTGCCTCCATCAATGATGGATATGGGCAATGCGGCGTCTGCTGCCAACGGTACGAGCTCAAGATCTTTGTCATAGGAAGAAAGGCCGAAAGCACTGACAATCTTGAGATCGGCGCCAGTATCCAAACCCACGAAGAAGGGACCAATGTCTAGAGGGTTGATCGCAGCCGCTTGAATAGCACGCGGGGAGACGGCGAAATCTTCCTCGACAAGATCGATCCGTACTTCATATCCATTCGAAAGGACCAAGGAAAGGGTTGCGTCATTGGAATTATCGAAGGTCAAACCGGTTCGCAGGGGAGTTAAATATGTTTCATAGAGGTCGACCCCCTTCAATGTGCCGCGAGATCGAGCATAACCGGTGAGGTAGCCAAGCGTTTCAACAGACACCCAACCGCTGGGGTACTCATTCAGTATGCCGGAAAAGACCCCTTCTGACGTGGTGAACTCTGTCCCCCCGACGAGAGCGAAGCTAATAGGGTTTCCATGATGATCGAGAACGATCCCCATCGCAGCTGGGAGGCCATCATCTGCGGGAGAAGCTGGTTCTGTTGGGTCATTCTCGGAAGGGGATGTGACACTACCACCTGCACACGCCGAAAGGAATAGGCAAAAAATGAGGATGTGGAGACAACGGTGGAGCGGCTTTGTTGCGGTATGTGTTTGCATGTGATCCCCTCCGGGATTTGAATGTTCCGGAATGCAGAAGAGCACACACTTTAGGTTTATTCTTAGATTTGTGCAACTTTAATGAAATTACACCGGGGTGCATGCATCCCGTTCTATATCCCATGCCTGGTCTGTCTAGAAAAGGGTATAAATCAGCGGTCCCAAGCCCGAACTGGTGGCAAAGATCAGCAGCAGGCCGAAAATGAGCAGCAGCGATACGATCGGGATTTAACTACATAGATAAGTCGGGGTATCTGCAGAGGGGTGATGCAGCTGCATTACAAGTCTCATGTTTTTTTACATACCCCACTCGCAGGCGGTCTTCTGTAAATCAAGAAATATGCTGAGCAGGTGAAACAGAGCTGCTTTTATATTTATTTCCACGAATCTGGGTGCCTGCCGCCGACATCATTACCGAAGTCGTTAATGCGGCAGGCACGATCCGTCTTCATTGAATAGCCGTTTCTAAGTAGCTATTTCATTAGAAGAATCGGAAGTAGCCAAATCCTAGGAAAAGCAAGAGGTAGACAGCAGTGGGCAGCCATCCTACTACATTCATCTGACCTGAGAGCGTGGCCTGGATAGATAGCACGAATCCAACCAGACTGGAGAGGAATAAGCTTAGCGTTATGCCGTCTTTCATTGTAGTGTCGGTTACGTCCTTGACGAACCACGCGACTAATCCCAACCCGATAAGAGCTACGCCGAAGTAGCGAGCCATTAACGCTTGGGTTTCCCCCGCAGGTAACCCGTGTAGGCCCATAACCGTATTAGGAACGATTACAAAACCTATGGCGTAAACAAGAGCGACGAGTGCATTGAAACTGAATACGTGGCTGAGCTTCATTCTAATTCTCCCTTCGACGATTGGGGCTTCAGTGAATGAGATGAAATGAACCTATCCCCATATCGGATCCGATTTCAAGCGTGCATATATTTCTCCTCCCCACGGGTCAGTTATAGGACACTAAAAGCCGCAACCCGAATGGCTGCGGCTAAGATGATCAGATGAACGTTTCTGCTGGTAAAAAAGACAGCAGATCTCCGCCTGCGAAGATAAATCGATGTTTTATTTTGATGCTGCAATTAATAGTACATCAAATATAAGTTGAGCGGAAATTAACAGGATTTCTTGGGAAATATTATTCGACAGGAGAGCCCTGTTTAAAGAAAGAGAAGCACGCCCATCAAAACGAGCGAAGCGTAGATGATGCGGTCGAAGCGCCCGCCCGATACCATCTTGTTGGCCCGCCCCCCGAGGAAAATCGCCAGCATGATGATCGGCAGCGCGTACACGTACAGCTGCAGCACCGTGGGCGTCCACAGCCCCGCTAAACCGTGACTGATCAGGATCATCCCTCCCGTCGGCAGGAAGTAGGCCTGCAGCGTCGAGCGAAAGCTTTCCGGCGACCAGCCGCGCAGTGTGCCGTACACCACCACCGGTGGACCGTTCGTGTTGTACGCGCCCCCCAGGATTCCGGCGATCAGGCCGAAGGGATAAGCCAGTTTCTCGTTCTGAAAGGTTGGCAGCTTCGGTGCGATCAGATTGTAAAGTCCAAAGGCGATAAGCAAGGCTCCAAGAGCGCCTTTGATCATCGGCTCGGGAGCGGTCTTGAGGAAGTACAACCCGATCGGAATCCCCACCAGGGATGAAACGATCAACCGCCAGGCAGCCTTGAGATCCACTTTGCGCCAGCCCCCTGTTATAAGGATAGTCAGGGCAATTGTCGAGGCAGC
>JAUWDI010000158.1 GCA_030608865.1 Anaerolineales bacterium
GCAATTGGAGAAGCGACAGAGATGATCCGGAGAGGTGCAGCCGATGCCATCCTCGCCGGTGGAGCAGAGGCAGCGATCATCCCCGTTGCACTCGCCGGGTTTAACTCGATGAAAGCGATCTCCACCCGCAACGATGCCCCTAAGAAAGCATGTCGACCCTTCGACCTTGAGCGGGATGGATTCATCATGGGCGAGGGTGCCGCCTGCCTGGTTCTAGAGTCTTATGAAATGGCCCATGCGCGTGGTGCGAAAATCCTGGCAGAGGTACTAGGCTACAGTGCCACGAGCGATGCGTTCCATATAACTGCCCCAGCCGCGAACGGCGCAGGCGCAGAGACCTGTATGCGTAACGCTCTCACAAATGCAAGCTTAGCACCTGAAAAAATCGACTACATCAACGCCCACGGGACAAGCACCAAACTCAACGATGTCAGCGAGACTCAGGCGATAAAAGCTGCGTTCGGTGAACATGCGTATCATCTTCCAATCTCATCGACGAAATCGATGACCGGTCATTTGCTCGGCGCGGCCGGAGCGATGGAATCCATTTTCTGTGTCCTGGGATTGCAGAACAATGTAATCCCCCCCACCATCAACTACGACACCCCCGATCCAGAATGCGATCTGGACTATGTACCCAATGAGGCACGCCAGCAGGAATTAACAGTTGTGATGACGAACTCATTCGGGTTTGGTGGGCATAACGCTTGTTTGATATTTGGGAAGGTATAGAAAGGTTTTAATCTCTATGACTAGGTTTGCACACATCACCGGCTGGGGAATGGCAGCGCCAGATCGAGTTCTAACCAATGACGATCTTGCCAAGATGGTCGATACAAATGATGAGTGGATACTCTCCCGGACGGGAATCAGCGAACGTCACATCGCTGAGCCAGAGGAATCCACAGCGACGCTTGCAGTTGATGCAGCCCTCCGAGCGCTAGAGTCAACGGACATCAGCGCCAAAGATATCGATCTCATCATTGTCGCCACATCTTCGCCTGAGTACATCTTCCCTTCTACAGCGTGCATTGTTCAAGACAAAATTGGAGCTACTCACGCCGGCGCGTTCGATCTCTCCGCGGCGTGCACGGGATTCATCTATGCTGTAAATATGGCTGCGCAAGCAATTCGGACAGGTTCAATTGAGAATGCTCTTGTGATAGGATCCGAAACGCTCTCCCGTTTCACCAACTGGGAGGACAGGGATACATGCATCCTTTTTGGTGATGGCGCGGGCGCCTTCGTCCTGCAGGCCAGCGATACACCTGGTGGTGTTCTCACCTGCATTATGCGTTCTGATGGATCTGGTGAAAGTTTGCTCTCGATCCCTGCCGGGGGAAGCAAGTTTCCCACCACTCATGATACCGTCGATAACAAACAACATACAATCCAAATGAATGGTCGCGAGGTTTTCCGCTTCGCTACGCGCGTGATGGCGTCAGCCACGCGCGAAGCAGTCTCGCTAGCCGGATGGGATCTAGATGATGTAACCTGGGTGATCCCTCATCAAGCGAACATGCGCATCATTGAAGCCGCAGCTCGCGGATTGAGAATGCCGATAGATAAATTCGTAATTAACCTTAGCCGTTATGGTAATACTTCAACAGCATCCATCCCCATTGCCGCTTGCGAAGCCCTGGAAAGTGGAAGGATTCAAGACGGTGATCACCTGGTTCTGGTTGGCTTCGGCGCTGGTCTCACTTGGGGCGCTCTAACGCTCGAATGGGCACTCCCCGAACGCAAGATCTCGCGCGCCGCGCGCAGACGTCGGACCCTCCTCGTGCTCCTGGCACGTGCCCGGTCATTCGTACGACGCCTTAGACGCAAGATTGAGGGGTTGATATGGGGAACGTCTTCTAACGATAACATCTAGACGTTGCGAATAAAACCGCTACAAGCGACCTGAAGACTGATCAATCTTCAGGTCGTTTCTCGTTTTAATAGGATGAGATGATGCAAGGCGAAAACGATGGTCTGTCGCTTAAATCAATCAGATCCTGTTGTCTCCAGGAAAGTGTCAACCATTTCCTTCAGGAAGGGCTCAGGGACTGCGCCCACTTGCTGGTGCACAACGTTTCCGTTGGCGATAAGAAGCATAGTCGGAATCCCCTGCACCCCATATTCCATCGCCCACTTCGGGTTATCGTCGGTGTTTACTTTTGCTACGATGAGCTTGCCAGCATAGTCCTTCGCAATCGTCTCCAGGATCGGACCAACCATCTTGCACGGACCACACCATGGCGCCCAAAAGTCTACGATTACAGGGAGCTCAGACTGCAGAACAGTCTTCTCAAAAGTATCATCGGCAACATTTATCGGTTCTTCAATCATTTTTTACTCCTCATGAATATTCTCACCGGGAATTATACACATCAATTCCCCAATTTAGATTAGATTCAAAACCACAAAAATAGTTACATTTTTGACGAAAGAAATGCAGAACCCTCGATTCGATGGGTGTTATAATTCAAAGTACCATCCGTCGAAAGCTCAAGAGCATATGCCAACCTACGAATGCCCCATTTGTTCAGAAGAAAAGCTGGTCGAAAGCGGACCATCCGCTTATAAATGCCAGCATTGCCGCGCCAGCATTATTGGTGGCAAACTTGTGTGCTCTGCTTGCGGAAACCACAATCCACTCGAAGCTGCTAAATGTGAAACCTGCCAGGAACCACTCACCATCTTCAGCAGAGTCGTATCCCGACACAGTAAGTCAACCCGCTCATGGCGCCTGGATCAAGCTCGCGATCAGGCCAATACGTTGAAAGCAACCGAGGCTAGCGCGTCGGAAGCTCGCATGGAGGATTTCCTCGAAATCGATCGAAAGCGCAAGGCAGCCGAGCGCGAAGCCGCAATAATGCAGGAAGAAGCCGATCGTCAACTTTTCCACTACGTCAAAATCGGTTTAGGGATTTTCTTAGCCATTGTCGCCATCGCAAGCTTAATCATCGCCTTACTCTGATCGATGCCCTCCCAACCCATTTACACAGTTCAACTCCCCGTTTACGAAGGTCCGCTTGACTTGCTCCTCAATCTGATCGAGCATGCAGAGTTGGATATCACCAAAGTCTCGCTCGCGGAAGTCACCGACCAATATCTGATCTATATCAGGCAGATTCAGGATCGTCAATTAGAAGACCTTGCCTCTTTCTTGGTCATGGCTGCGCGCTTGATCCAAATCAAATCCGAAGTATTGCTCCCGAGACCCCCTTTACGTGAACCTGGTGAGGAAGACCCCGGGGATGCGCTGGCGCGGTTACTTGTGGCTTATAAAAAATACAAGCAGGTTGCGATACTTCTCTCTGAACGTGAAGAATCGGGATTGCGCTCCTACATCCGGCTCGCCCCTCCGCCCGTCAT
>JAUWDI010000181.1 GCA_030608865.1 Anaerolineales bacterium
CATGCAGACCCAGCTGCGCATCGTCACGCATTCGCTTGAGTTCAGGCGCTATCCTCAAAGGAGCCCATCAAGATGAGTAAATACAAGATCATCGTCAACCCTACCTCCGGCAGGGGAACCGCGGCAGAAGCCGTTCCGGACCTGGATCGGTTCCTGCGCGAGCATAATATGGACTTCGATCTTGTTCTCACCGAGAGACCCGAGCATGCGGTGGAGCTAGCGGAGCAGGCTGCGCTAGATGGTTTCGACGTTGTCGTCGTCGCCGGAGGGGATGGAACTGCGAATGAAGTGATCAATGGCTTGATGCTCGCAAAAAAAGCAGGCGCAGAGGGTGTCGCCATGGGTGTGATTGCGATCGGACGCGGCAACGATTTTGCCTTTGGAGTAAATGTGCCTTCAGGCTTGGAAGAGGGGTGCCGTGTGCTGGTGGAGGATTTCCGATGCAGTATGGATGTGGGGTTAGTGACGGGCGGGCTGTATCCTGAGGGACGCTACTTTGGAAATGGGGTGGGCATCGGTTTCGACGCCGTCGTCGGCTTTGTAGCCCTGGAGATGACCCGCCTGCAGGGTTTCCTGTCCTACATTGTCGCCGCCATTAAAACCATCTTTCTCTACTACCAGGCGCCGCTGGTGCGCATCGAGTACGATGGAAAGACGGAAGAAAAATACGCCTTGATGGTCTCCATCATGAACGGACGCCGGATGGGCGGTGGCTTCATGATGGCGCCGGAGTCGGCCATCGATGACGGTCTGTTGGATCTCTGCATCGCTGAACAGGTTAGCAAAGCGAGAATCTTTGCCCTGATTCCGCGTTTTATGGCGGGGACGCAAGCCTCCCAGCCCTCAATCCAAACTGGTAGAACCCGCAGCATTGTAGTCACCGCCCTTGAAGGAAGCCTGCCCGCACACGCCGATGGAGAGACGCTTTGCACGGAAGGGGAGAAGCTAAGCGTGGAAATCCTTCCGCGTCAGATCGAGATCATTTGTCAGAAATCGGATAGCAATTCATGACGCTAACAAGCCGGTTGGTCAACGCGACAATAAAACGTCTGGTGCGGATCCTATGCCGTGTCGACGATGGACAGGTGGTGCACATTCCAGCGCAGGGGCCGCTCATAATCGTATCAAACCATATCAACTTTATTGAACCGCTGGTTGTGTATACTCACCTGCTGCCTCGCCAGATGGCTTTCTTTGCAAAAGTTGAGTCATGGGATAATAAATTGATAGGTTTTTTGTTCGATATGTGGGGCGGCATCCCTCTAAAAAGAGGAACCGCCGATGTTGGAGCAATCCGCCTTGGATTGGCAGCGTTGGAGAACGATACGATTCTGGCTGTGGCGCCGGAGGGCACTCGCAGCGGCGATGGGATTCTTAGAGAAGGTCATCCCGGTGTGGTGATCATGGCCTTGCGCAGTGGCGCGCCATTGCTTCCGATGGTCTGTTACCGGCATGAAGATTTCTGGGATAACTTATCCCATCTGCGGCGTACAGACTTTCGGATTGCGGTGGGGCATCCCTTCACCTTACAAACGAACGATATGCCAGTGACGCGAGAAGTGCGGCGGCAGATGATTGGCGAGATCATGTACCAAATAGCGGCTCTGCTGCCACCTTCCTATCGCGGCGTTTACGCCAACCTGTCAGAGGCGACCGAGACCTACCTGCGCTTTCCCGAAGCGTCTGTGAGTAGTCTTCAGGAGACGTTGGATCGGGAGTCATTGCTGTAGATCCCCAATCTTTACTTCACAACTCAACCTAGGTGTTCGTTTGAGATTCGTTGCGAGCCGTTCGGTCCTTTGACTTCGCTCAGGATAAACTCAACGAGAAATCCCTGGGTGCTGCTCAGGTGGGCACCATCTCTAGAATAAATACCATCCCTATGCGACGAAGCCCTCCTCGAAATGTCATGCTGAACGGAGTGAAGCATCTCGTTCTTAGAATAAACGGGTTTTTGCTGCGAGGAACGAGATTCTTCGGCACTACGTGCCTCAGAATGACATTAAGAAAGAATCTGTCATTGCGAGCGAAGCGAGAAATCCCTGGGATGTTGTTCGTGAGAGTGCCATCTGTGGAAACGACAAGAACCCACTTTCATTAGATTCTTGAACCATGAATCGAGTCGTCTCAGGGATTTCTCACCCCCTGCGGGGGTTCGAAATGACATACATAGAAATGGTTCTTCCTCAATTGTCATTTCGAGCGAGCCGTGCAACGGCGACCGAGAAATCCCCAATACGCTGGCTGAGGGAAACTCATTTCGTCTTCAGAACTGAACCTGTCTTGCTCCCTCCGCTCTTCGAATGACATGATGTAGCAGGACCCCTCATCTCCAATCGTTAAATGGGCAAAAAAACCGCAAGGAAACTGTAATGAAACTCTAATACAAACTCGGGTTATCCTGTGTTAACATGGTCACCTTGTCGGCGATCAGCTGAAATTTTGCTCTGTGTGAGTTGATTGTCTTTTAATGCAAACACGCCGCATAGATTCATTGGAGTTTTCAACGCGGCATACCTTAGCGGTGAGGTTTTTTGTTAATGAAAATTGCCAAAATTTCAGGTAAGAATGGGCGTGAAAATGATGCGCTCATCAAAGTAAAGGATTTGGTGAAAATCTACCCGACCGCTTCCAATGGGGTCGAAGCGCTAAGGGGAATCAACCTCGAAGTTCACGAAGGGGAATTCCTTGCCATCTTCGGTAAATCGGGGGCAGGTAAATCCACGCTGATCAATATGATCACGGGCATCGACAGCCCAGGCTCTGGCGAAGTACAAATCGGCGGAGTCTCTATCAATTCCATGAGTGATGACGAATTAACGCGCTGGCGTGGGCGCAACCTGGGTGTTGTCTATCAATTTTTCCAGCTGTTGCCAACGTTAACGCTCGTTGAGAATATCACGTTG
>JAUWDI010000194.1 GCA_030608865.1 Anaerolineales bacterium
GGGATGCGAACGCCGACTGTGCCATGAGCACTGATCGCGTCCGCAAGATCGGAAGCCTGCCGTAGGACAATCGTCAAGGGTCCCGGCCAGAATTTTTCGACCAAACGCATCGCCAGGAGCGTTGTCCTGTCGATGACATCGGCAAATTGCTCAAGGTTCGCAACGAGAACCGGGATAGCCTTCTCCTGGCTGCGACCCTTCGCCAGATAAAGCTTGCGAACCGCCTGATCGTTGAAAGCATCCGCTCCGAGGCCATAGACAGTATCTGTCGGAAAAGCGACCAATTCCCCTTGCGCGAGCGCCTCGATTGCTTGCATTTTCCACTCAGAATCGATCGTTGCCACGATTTCCATCATGATCCTTGCGGGTCTGTTCTATCGAGTATGACCACTCGATCTCTTCCAGATAAATCTTTCAAGACGTCAGTCTTTACAGAAGAATACATGGATGTAAGTTCTCCTGCCAACACGTGGGCGTGAGATGAATCCACCTCCAACAGCGCCCTTCCACCTGGAGCCATCCATTCAGGCAGCTCACGCGCTAGACGCCGGAGCACCGCCAGCCCATCCATTCCGCCATCTAAAGCGATATTAGGTTCACGTTCGGCGACAGCCAACCGCTGCAGCCGCTCCGATGGAATATAGGGTAAATTCGCACAAATCAAGCCAAAGCGGAAATCGAATGGACACAAAAGATCGGAGACAATCAACGTAACCCGATCTTCAACCCCATGCTCTCTGGTATTTACCCGCGCTACTTCAATCGCAGATTGTGAGACATCGGTGGCAAGTACCTGCAGGTCGGGAATCTCCAAAGCGAGCGAGATGGCAATGCAACCTGAGCCGGTCCCAATGTCGGCGCAGAGCCTCATCTTTGGGTGAGAACGAAGGAAACCAAGCGCATTTTCAATCAACAATTCTGTCTCCGGCCGTGGGATGAGAACATCCGCTGTCACACGAAACGAACGTCCATAAAACTCCCACGATCCGAGCAGATAGGGCAGCGCTTCGCCAGTGACCAGCCGGTCAAGATACGCTTCGTAAGTTGATAATTCGCTGGTTGAAAGATGATGTTCGGAGTGAGCGAGTACCCACTCCTTTTTGCGTTTGAGCGTATACGCCAGGAGCAGCTGTGCATCGAGGAAAGGGGTTTCAGAAATTGAAACTAGAGCCTGACGACCGTGCTTCAGCGCCTCGCTTACCGTTACGGGTTGACTCAACCTCAGTTGCTCACAGCCTGCAAACGGTCAGCCTCCTCACGGGTGGCGAGTTCGTCTATGAAAGCATCGAGATCTCCATCAAGGACGGCTGGCAAATTATGTGAGGTGATGCCAATGCGATGGTCGGTTACGCGCGATTGGGGGAAATTATAGGTGCGGATCTTCTCGGAGCGCCCTCCTGAACCAACCTGCGCCTTGCGGTTTGCGTCTTCCTCCGCCTGCTGTTCATGCACAGCGATATCATACAAGCGGGCGCGCATGATGCTCATCGCCCGCATCCTATTCTGAAGCTGAGAACGCTCATCCTGGCACTGGACTACCATACCAGTCGGGAGATGCGTCAACCTGACTGCCGTAGAGTTCTTCTGGACGCTCTGACCCCCGGCACCGGCGGAGCGATAAACGTCCATCTTCACATCTTTGTCCGGGATACGAATCTCCACCTCATCCACCTCTGCTAGCACAGCGACAGTCGCTGTGGAAGTGTGAATGCGACCCTGAGATTCGGTGACGGGCACTCGCTGTACCCGATGAACTCCTGATTCGTATTTCAAACGAGAATAAGCACCCTTGCCTTTAACGAGGAAAGCTATCTCTTTGAACCCACCCACACCCGTCTCGTTCTGGGAGAGGATTTCGACATCCCATTTCATGGATTCGGCATAGTGGCTGTACATCCGAAAAAGATCAGCAGCGAAGAGCGTGGCCTCATTCCCGCCCGTTCCGGCGCGGATTTCAACGATGACATTGCGCCGATCGCGGGGATCGCTCGGCAGCAGCATGGTCTTCAGTATCCCCTCGAGTTCCTCTAACTTCGGCTTCAACCTCCCCAATTCTTCAACCGCAAGTGCACGCATGTCGACGTCATCGGAGTCTTGAAGCTCCCGGGTTTGATCAAGCTGTTCTGTCACGGATTTGAACTCTTGGTAGGTCTTAACGAAGGGTTCCAGTTCTGCTCTTTCACGGCCAAGCTCAGCCGCGCGTTGATAGTCCTCACCGACCTGGGTGAGTTCTTGTTGAATTTCCTCGTATCTCGCTTCAATTCCGGCTAATTTATCTCTCATGTTCAACACATAATAAACTCCCACGGCGGTTTGTGGGAGAGCTTTCCGTATTGTACCACGCAGATACAGCAGCACTTCTCCCGGCCGTTACCTTTTTTTTAGCAAACCATCCTTAACATCAGGGAACCAACCGGGATAGAATTTCGTCTTGCATGTAGAACCGAAAGTAAACAGATGGAGGTTTATCATGCGTCGAAAGATGTTCCTGCTCCCTAATATTCTTTTGCTGATTGGGCTTCTACTCTCCGCGGTGCCTGCCTATGCCGATGGCATCATCATCCCCCAGCCACCGATCTGCCACCCCGGACCTTGCCCGCGGCCGATTCCGATTTCACAACTTGCGATCGTATACCAC
>JAUWDI010000137.1 GCA_030608865.1 Anaerolineales bacterium
ATCCCTCCACCAAAGCTGGCGCGGATAATCATAAGCTTGCGCCCGTATCGATCCGCTAGCCGACCCCACACAGGAGCGGCGAGCATCATGGTGAACGCTTGAGCGGAGAACACCAGACCCGCCAAGAGCTCGACACTCATACCAGTCGAAGACCCAAGGCTCTTCACATATAGTGGCAGGAAGGGAAAGATGCTGGAAAAACCGACCGCCGTTGCCATCTGCGAAAAGAAAAGGACAATGAGCGTTCGCTGCCAGCGAGGGATTTTGGTTAGCGCCTTGAGCATAAGGGGTAAATCATAGCAGAGCAGGTGGGTAAATCAAACTGATAAGAGCCTGAATCCCAATTCCCGGGGAGCTCCCCTGCACCTGTCGAAAGGATATCCAATGTTTCCCGACTGAGGATTGGATGCACCAAAAGAAACACGGGGGCTCAGGTTTGATTAAGCCTCCCGTGGTGCTGCAATATATTCTGTTGAAGTGGTCAAGGTATTTCAGCAGGGTTTCGCGAACAACCGCGACCCTATTTAATCACGCAAGGACTTTAGCGGCTTCATCATCACTCGTTTCGGGCAGCCGGAGCGGCAGGGTCACTGTAAAAGTTGTCCCCACACCCAGCTCACTCTCCACCGCGATATCCCCGCCCATCATCTGGACCAAGTTAGAAGCAATGGCCAATCCCAGCCCAGTTCCCTTCACTTTCGAGGGGGAGGCGGTTCGGTCGAGTTGGCGATAAGCCTTGAATATCGTCGCGAATTGATCTTCGGGGATGCCCGGACCAGTATCACGTACAATCATGCGCCATTTCGACGTACCCTGCGGCTCGATACGCACTTCCACTTCGCCCTCTTCTGTGAATTTGATAGCATTACCGGTTAAGTTCAGTAGGATCTGTGCCAGGCGATCAATATCCCCGCTCAATTGTTCGGGCATATTCGGTGATACCCAAATACTGCTGCTGAGGTTCTTCTCCTCGGCTATCTGTAGGCAAGCACTCTCGACTGTATGCACAAGATCCGTCAACTCAAAAGGTTCGTCAAAGATTTCTAACCCACCAGCTTCGATCTTGGACAGGTCTAGGAGGTCATTGATTACCGTCTTTAGGTGCCTGGCGCTGTTGGACACGTGCTCTAATGCGTTCCGAAGTTTTTCATTCAACGGTCCATACGCATCCCTCAAAGCCAGGTCGCTAAAGACGATGATCGCGCTTAAGGGTGTTCTTAATTCGTGACTGGTCCGTGCAGTGAATTGTGACTTCATCTCACTGGCCAGTTCCAATTTTTTATTCATTTCGACAATGTCATACGTTGCATTATCAAGCGCATTGCGCAGATCCTTTGTGGTGAGTTGGTTGATAAAAACCACAAAGATGAACGTCATAACACCAAGGAAGGTAACGATCAATTCGATTGCTGGTAGGGGTAAGCTCACCGGGGGCTCAACGTACGTTAAAATAATGGTTACGGCCAAAAAGATAACCGAAGCGAGTCCAGCCATGATATAGCCTCGGGTTGGTGGGAGAATCATACCTGCGACCACGAGAAGTAGAACGTAGCCAGGGACAAGCATCATACTGATGCCATCCATCAAAACACTGTTGATTGCCAATAGGAGGAGAAAATAAAGGATGAACACGTAACTCCCGAAATTGGGTTTTCCCGATATCGCGATTCGCTTGGCGATGAGGTTGATAGGAATAAGCCCCACACATAATGCATAGACAATCGCCATTGCGGGAGAAAATTGGGGAAACATTATGATTGTCAGTAGGACGATCAAAGGGATGCTGAAAAGAATACTTGCATTACAAACGGCGATCACCATACGCATACGGCGAGCAGTTTCAATTTCCTCGTAGGGGGATTGAGTTCTGAAGGGATTCGCTAGATTCATGGTTTTCCCTGACGATTTCTTTCTTAAATACCAATCCACTTTGTTGCGTGGATATCCACTTACACCTTGTTAGTTACACGAATTATGCCAGCCGGCGTTGCGATATCGATTTCAAGACCCTCGGCAGCGAACCACTTAATATATTCTTCACGCCAGAAGAAGCCAAAGGAGTTCCTGCTGCTTCTTATGACGAGGTTCAAGTATGGATTTACATAAGGTTTGAGAATCTGAGATCCAAAGATCAGCCCTCCCGGTCGGACCACCCTCACGGCTTCACTGATCGCCTTCTTTGGATCAGCCGTCCAATGCAGCATAAACGCCCAATAGCTGGCATCGAAGCTGTTGTCTTCGAATGGGAGCTGGGTGGCACTGCCTTCTTTGAAAACCGGCCTGTTCTTGTCCGTTACAGGCGGATGCGTTGGATCCGTTTCCTTCAGTAAATCTATAAAATTGTTCTGAGCCAATTCCAACATACTTGGCACAGGATCCACTGCTGTGATCGAGGTTTCACCGCCGAGGTGTAGCCAAATTTCTGCTGTTTCCCGACCACTCCCACAGCCAATTTCGATCAATTTTTTACCTCGCAGCCACCTTCTTTCCTCGCTTGTTAGATAAGCGAAACATGCCTCGCGAACCGCCGAGTAGATGCTAGTGTCCAGAACCTCATCGAACATATTTACAACGCGATAATCGTCCCGCTCAAATACCTCTGTCACGTCGATATCTTTATCCTGCAATCGATCAAGAATTAGCTGGGACAGCGGCTCCGCTATCAGGGGAACGAACTGCAGCTTCGGATCCGTCCTGGCCAGGATGCTCCCAAGTGAAGGCAAGGGGACGTCCCGATTCACTACGTAGGTCTCGCTGTTTTTAACGATTACTTTATTTGAGTCATGCAGAAGTGTGTTGAAAACTTCCTGTGTGTATTCACTGTCGGAGAAGCCGAATTCAGCCAGGATTTCACCGTATGCTCTCGGCTGCTGCAAGAATTCGAAGAAACCTAATTTGCCCAACGTCTCTAGGATAAAGTAGCGGAAGATTTGATCGCCCTGACGACCGGACTTCATGGCCGACCCGGCGCTCTTAAAGATAATCCACCAGGTCTTCAATAATCTCATGCGTTTCCTCTGGACGCGGGTGGTTTACCCCGCGGCCAGATATGGTCGCATGAAATGTATGAATTCGTCAACCTCGATGGGCTTGGCGTAATAATCGTCACATCCGGCTTCGAGGGCCTTTTCGCGATCGCCGACCATAGCATGAGCAGTAAGAGCTAGTATCGGAATCTTCTTGAAGCGGGGGTTGCTTTTAAGGGAGCGCACTACCTCCCAACCATCCAGCTTGGGCAGGCTCAAGTCCATCAAGATGACTTCGGGGTCGTGCTCATAGGCCATCTTTATGCCCTCGTGCCCGTCACGAGCAACGAACAAATCATCCTGATCTAGCATGATCTCCAGGATATTGCGCACGACGGCGATATTGGCTTCCTCATCCTCGACGATGAGGATCCGCCGGGTGGGCATCCGATCGAATTCGAGGACAGATTTCTCCTGTTTAGTTGTCCTTAAAATTTCCATTGCAGTCCTCACATGCATAGACATCAATCATGCGGTCAATATGCCTAACTACCAATTGCACTCTAGATTTACATCCAGGCATCGTATCGCTGGAAATCAATCTAATCGTTCCCCTCAGGTCTGGGTTTCTTAGTGAATCAAGGTGCAGATTTCATGCCATGGCGATATCCGATCCCGACATCTGCTTGTCTTAACCCATTCGAATGAGGGACAAACCTTCGCTCCAAATAGACTGTGAATACTTAAGATGTGAAAATTTCACTGCGAAGAATTTACTACCCACTTGCCGCGAATTGCATTTGCCCGCAAAATATGCGCTCATTTTGTGAGCACTGTCACAAATAGCATGCGATCTACGTTTCAGGGATAGAGGCTGCACATAATCCGCGGTCTCTGAAAT
>JAUWDI010000072.1 GCA_030608865.1 Anaerolineales bacterium
CCGGAAGTGGCTTCGTAGACTTCGAAGCCATCATGCTCAAGATTCAAGCGGATGAAGTGAATCATCCGCGGTTCATCGTCGACAACAAGAATCTTGCGCCGGCGAGGTGACGAATCTGTCATTTTATTCCCGGACGAAACCGATGAGGTCTTCGTCTTCTTTGGTGGGGAGGATCTCTATGAAAAAGACTCGGTGCATTGGCCACACGACGCTGGTGACGGTCTCGTGTAAGAAGGACAAATCTTTGTCATCCTTGCGTCGGGGATTGTTCACCGTAAGCGACGTATCTTGAGGTCCTGGCAAATCTTCAATCTCACCAAGAACCGCTTCCTCACCAGATATGTGGAGCAGAATTGTATAAGACATAGGTTACCCTGACCCTTTTATCTGCTGCGAGATGATCTGCAGCCTTAAACGACCCAGTTGGATGATATCACCATGATGAACAGGAGAAGCCTCTTGGCCTTTGATGCGCTTGCTATTTACGATTGTCCCATTCGCACTGTCTAGATCAATCACGAAGATGCCATCTTTCTCAATCCTTAGTTCGGCGTGCATCCTGGAAAGACCCTGATCAAAGGCATCGTATTTTGCCAGGTCGACATCTGGAATAACCGCTTGGCCTTCAATCGATCGCCCGAGTGTGAAATTATCCCGCCCGAGCAGGGAGATAACGTCGCCCGAGGAAACAACGCGTAGTCCCAACATCGAACCGGTTGAAAGGTCGGGACCTGCAGGAGGCGTTGGTTTTGTCGCCTTTGCTTCGTTGCTGATTTTGTCGGGCGATATTGACATTGTTGGGATTGGGGAAACGTGGACCAGTCGAGTGCCGCACTCGCTGCAAAACAAGGTGCCGACGAATTCATGGTGATTGCACGATGGGCATTCGATCATGACTCACTCGAAGGTGGAAGTAATAGTAAAGCCCGAGTGCCGTATTTTAGCGTCTTTTCTCCCTCTGTCGAGAAGCGCTTGGAGCGCGAGAGTTGTACTGCTTCATGAAGTGCGGCTTTCGCGAGCTCGCGTTCGCCTGCAGCGAGAAGTTGTGTTGCCAGGTTCTCCAATCTCCTTGCTGCTTGTGAGGATTGACCAAGTTCAACCTCATGGCGCGCTTTTTCCTGCATTTTGTATAAAGCGAGCATATTCAATGCGGAACTAATCTCCTGCGGCGGTGGATTAGGGTCGGCTTCACTTACGACCGGCAAGCTGATATCTAAGGGCAGGGTCCTTGTCTCGGAATCTACACCAATCAGATCCCCTCTCAGATTGAGATGAGCAAGCGTGAGCTCACTTGCACCCGCAAGCGGATGGACAACAAGTTCGAGCAGGAGACGGACTGAACTATTCCTCGGGAGATGACCAAGTGTCATTGGGAAGCTGTCACCAAGCGGCATTGGCTCCGGAAGGAGACGATATGAAGAACGCAAATCTACCTGCTGGCCCAACGCTCCATCGATTTGCAAATTCTTTGCTACGATCTGGCTCAAGCTGTCGTAAATTGAATGCAGCAGGTCTGTCACAGCTCGAGGGGTGTTTAAAAAAATGACATGCCCACCTGTTCGACTTGCGATTTCGTCTAACAGACGATCGCTCCAATCCGAACCGATTCCAACGCAGTTGATGGTGATACCTGCCGCGGCGGCTTGATCCGCAAGTTCTAGACAGAGCTCTTCATCTCCATATGTTCTCCCGTCCGTGAGCAGGACAAGATGGTTGATGCCCTCTTTTGAGAATGTTTGGTGGATCTCGTCTAAGCCAGTAGTCAAGCCTTGGGCTATTTCTGTGCCGCCGCCAGCCTGCAGGAGGCTTAATCGAGCTCGGGCAGTAGCTAAGACTTTCGCTTGATCTGGCGAAACAATAACATCAGCGCGATCGCTGAAAGCGGTGATGGAAGTGTTGTCCTCTGGTTGTAGATCTTCAAGGATTGCCAATACTGCAGCTCGTACCTGGTCCATCCGCTTGCCATCCATCGAAGTTGAACGGTCGATCACGATGCTGAGGTTAATGGGAGGCCGGATCTCCGGTAAATCTGCAGAAGGGAAGACATCAAGAAGGATGTAATGAACTTGTGGCTCATCGAGCTCAAGTAAGTTGTTGCGGCTGTTGAGTATGTTTAAGTGGAAGGGTGAAGCCGCTGCGAAGGCAACATCCGCGGCCGCCAATTCCTCATCATAAGCTGCGCGTAGGTCGGGGTCGATAAGGGTTTCATAGGCCTTGCTTACACGTAGGAAGAGCTCCGTCTCGCCAAGGCGGATGTTCTTATCCGGGTGGAGCTGGTGGGCGGCTTCGCGGAAGGCGCGTCGGATTTGTTCCGTTGTCGCGTTTCTTGGCACTTTGAGGAGGGTGTAGTAATCCTTCTCCACAGACACCTAATTCCTTAATCAGCTGGAAAGCGAACGATAACAACAGAGATGTTATCAGGACCACCGGCGAGGTTCGCTGCTTGAACGAGTTGCTCGCAGGCGATTTGTGGATGAGGTGCATCGTTCACGACATGCTTAATCTGCGGATCGGGCACTACGCCCCAGAGGCCATCCGAGCAGATAAGCAGATGTCCCCCCTTCGGTGCGGCGGTGGTGAAAACATCAATTTCAAGATTAGCCCCCTGACCGATGGCACGGTACAGAACATTGCGTTGGGGATGCGACTCCGCTTCCTCAGCAGTGAGTTGACCGAGTTCCTTGAGCCGTTCAACCAATGAATGGTCTCTGGTCAGGATTTCGATCTGGCCATTATTGATGGAGTAGGCGCGGCTATCACCGACATGACCGATCGTCATTTGTGATCCAAGCAGCAACACTGCGGTCATTGTCGTTCCACCGCCGGGAACTTGCTCCACAACCGCGGTGTTCGCTTCATCCAAAGCAACATGCAGGAGTTCTTGCAGCGGGAGCATTTCGTTAGAGTTCTCCAGATCGAGCATATGAAGGAAGGTCTCTTCCATTAATTTCCGAGCAACGGAGCGGATGGAGACATTGCTGGCGACCTCTCCGGATCGATGTCCGCCCATCCCGTCAGCGACCATGAAAATGCCAAATTCAGGAAGGGGCTCAGCTCCGGCAGAGTCCCCGCTGATAACCAGCTGTGCATCCTCGTTATGACTTCGCTCGAGGCCCGTTGACTGGCTTGCACCGACGATGATTCGATTGTTGGGAGCGGAATTATAGGCGCGGCTAAGCACCGACTCTCCACCAGCCAACTGGGAGCCAGTTTTGGTCTGAGGGGATGTTGATCCAAAAAGTCGGGAAAAGAATGTTTTCAAAGGGGTCATTTATTGATGTCTCATTGATATGTCTAGTAGATGCCTACGCGATTAAAGCGTACATCTTGTGATCTGTTGAACCGATGTAAAGGACGTTATCGGAGATAACGGGTGTGCCAGTTATTGGAGCGTCCGAATGAAACCGCCAGCGGAGCCGGCCTGTCTTGAGATCCAGGCAGTATACGGAGCCGTCGACGGATCCGCAATAGATTGATCCATCATGTGGAACCGGCGAGCCGGTAACCTGGTGATCTGTTTCGTAGCGCCAAATCTCACGTGCATGTTTGGCATCGACGCAATAAATATTGTTGTCCCCGCAGCCTATGAAAAGCAAGCCATCACTGAAGGATGGGGACGAGATCGTCGCTCCCCGCATCCGAAAACGCCAAATCTGCCAGCCGTTTTCCGAATCAATTGCATACATGGTCCAGTCTCGAGATCCATAGTAGACAATGTCATCAACGATGATTGCAGAGGAGGTGATGCCTCTCTTCGCTTTCTTCCTCCACTTCAACTCCCCTTTAAAGTTATAGCAGTAGAAATCGCCGCTCTCACAACCGAAATAAACGAGTTCGTTCTGTACAAATGGAGTGGACCAGATCGCATCGTTCGCTTCCACGCGCCATGCACGGCGGCCATTCATCTGATTTACAACATGAAGCTGTCTGTCATCGGAACCGACAAAAATATGCCCTTCGGAAAGGGTGGGGGAAGAGCGGATTGGGCCTTCAGCGTAATACGTCCAGACCAGGCTGCCTCGATTTGCGGTTAGCGCGTAGAGGCGACCATCCTCTGAACCAATGAAGATGACCCCATCCTCAGCTGCGGGCTTTCCCGTTATGCCGCCCTCCGTGGCATATTTCCATTGGAATTTGCCCGTTTGCTTATCTAAGGCATAGAGGTTGTTGTCATAACAGCCGACATAGACTGTATCCTCGTAGACCATCGGGGAGCCGCGAATCTCATCCTCGCATTTAAACGACCAAATCTCCTCGATCTTATCGCTCTGTGCGATCACTGCAGCGATACTGGGCTGGCTCAGCAATCCTGTTCGCTTTGCAGCGGAGATCATAGCCTCTTTCATGAGCATGGCGGAAGGGTAGCGATCCTTGGGGTCATACTCGAGAGCTCTAGAGATCACGGCCTCTATTTCAGGTGAGATAAGGGGATTGATCGATCGAGCCGGTCTCTCGGCGAAAGAAAATGGCGCTTCAACGCGCGGATCTCTTTTGGTGAGCAGGTGGTGCAGTGTTGCGCCGAGGGCGTAGACGTCACCAGCTGGAGAAGCCTCACCGCGGTATTGCTCAGGTGGTGAGTACCCCTCGGTGCCGATCATCGTCCCTTTTTCACCGGGTTGGAAGTTGCGGGCGATGCCAAAATCGATCAATCTCACATGGTTGTGATGATCGATCATTACATTCGAAGGTTTAACATCCCGGAAGATGATCGGTTCGGGCTGGATATTGTGTAAATAGGAGAGCACATCGCAAAGTTCGATCGCCCAACCGATGACTCTTTCCTCCGGCAGGAAATCGGTGGATTCAGCAAGAATCGCTTCAAGATCATCGCCGTCGATAAATTCCATAACCAGGTAGGATCGTTTCTTGTGTGAGAAATTGTCGTAGATTGCGGGAGTTGCCGGGTGGGAGAGAGTTGCGAGAAGATCTGCCTCACGTTCAAAATTTTTCACGATCATTTCATGCATCGATTGATCGGCGATGAGGTTCACCATCTCTTTAATGGCGACAAGCTTGGTTACGTTAGGAAAATGAAGGTCACGCCCTTTGTATACAGAACTCATCCCGCCGGCGCCCAGCATGCCCAGGATAAGATATCGATCTTCGAGTGTGGTGCCCGGCTGTAAACGGTCCAGGCTTTCGCTCTCGCCTTGGACGTTATCGTCGAGCTGGCGTGTTGTTCTTGGCATAATTTATGTGTTTCGGATTATAGCATGAGAGACATGCGCCGCAATTGAAAACAAAGCAAAATCTGTGGTTTTGTAAGCACCATGTAAGGTTTTACCAAACTCTACAGGATTTAATACTCTCGACTCAGAAGCTTCTGCGCAAGGTGTACCAGCTCCGACGCGGCCGGTTCGGCCGGCTCACTTAAGGTGAGCGCCTCGAGCGCTGAGTCTGTCCAGCGCCGGGTCGCTTCCTCCGCGTACTCTCGCGCCCCAGATCGGTTGAGAGAAGTTACCATCCTCGTTACCCAATTGTCGCCGATTTCATCTGAATCCCATAATTCGTGGAAATCGTCCGAATGGTTGATGGCGAAGATGACCGGTAAAGTTTTTTTGCGGGCGCGCAGGTCGTC
>JAUWDI010000016.1 GCA_030608865.1 Anaerolineales bacterium
ATGTCTGAATGAACCCGACCTCGTCCTCTGGGAAACCTCGCGCCCGGCCGGTCTATCATCGTGCGCCTGATCGGCCCTAGTCGAGTCCCGGGCATCGTTTGTTCTGCTCCTACCAATCCAGCGTAACTCCAGCTTTGCCACCCGTTGGTATAAAACGCTAAGTCAACATCAGGTGATGAGAAGTGAACACCGCTCAGCCCGCCATTTCTCTCTTCGTTGAAATGTGCACGAGACTGTCTGATGCGACCCCAAAAGCCCGTTCTCTTATCTAGCCCCGCTGCCATCATGTCTGCCGAAATTAGCTGGATAGCGGAGGCTCCCTTGTTCTTTATCTCGAGTCGCCACAGCATCGTCGGAGATGAATGAAGCAGCGAGAAGCAAAGCTCCGCGTCCAAGCTAGAATTTATCGGAATTCTCAGCGTCATGTTGGTTGCAGATCCCAACGAGTGCGCAGCTTGTTCCTTAGCAACCTCATCCGCTCGAGAAAATTCCAGATGTGTTGTATGCGTCCTTCCGTCTTCCCTCCAAGTCAAAGCCATCGAAACATTCATGATCCTCAAATCTTGGGAGAGTGTGCGAATCGACCACGTGTCCGATTGTGGTTGTAAGGTGAAATTCAATTGGTCTGTGGAAAGTGATGTGGACATGGTCAGGTGAGCTCTCTACTATGGGCAAAATACGATCTACCCTGGGATATGTAATTTTCCGCGCTCGGTTTTGAAGAGCAATTGATCAATGCCTTCGTGTATACTTTATTCCGGCAACATTAATCAGGCAACTTTTTAACGGATTCCGCATCCAATGCAAGAGAGAGAACCGATCTCAATCCAAGCATTAAAAGCCGGTGACCGTGAAGCTTTCGCGGCGATGGTCGACGCGTACTCTCCTAAACTGTATAAGCTTGCTCTGCGTATGTTGGGAGATCCTCTTGAGGCGGAAGATATCCTTCAAGAAGCCTTTCTAAAAGCATATCGAGGGCTTGAGAACTTCAGGGGCGGCTCGAAACTAAGCACTTGGCTTTACCGAATTACTGCGAATGAGGCGCTGATGCGGCTCCGCAAACATGAATTGGATACAGTCCCTGTCGACGAACCTTTACTTCTCGATGATGGCGCAGAGATCCCTCGCGAATTAAAGGACTGGTGCTGCCTTCCGGAAGCCGAACTCATGAGCGCAGAGGCGCAGGACACATTGGATATCGCCATAAATACGCTCTCCCCTACCCTCCGGGCAGCATTCGTTCTGCGTGATCTTCATGGACTCTCGACGCGTGAGGCGGCGGATGTTCTCCAAATTTCCGAGTCGGCCATTAAAACCCGCCTTCTCAGAGCCCGACTGCAGCTTCGGGAAACTCTTTCCAGTTACTTCTCAGAGAGAATGGAACGGTTATCAAATGTCTGAACATAACCTCTGCCAAGAATTTCTCAGCCAGATCTCAGATTATCTGGAAAACAATATTGATCCATTAACCTGCGATGAGCTTGAGAAACACCTTGTCGATTGCCCCAATTGTAGAGTCCTCGTCGACACGCTTAAGAAAACAGTCTACCTTTATCAGCAGCAAGAAGCAGACATCGACGTTCCTAGTGAAGTTCGAGGGCGATTATTTAAAGTGCTGAGCCTTGATGATCTGACCCGCTGACGAAACTTTTGCCTGTTTTCAGAGCTAAGCTTGAGAGACAAGATGCCCCGCAATAAAAACGAATACAAGAGGCAGTCGGCAGAGATAACCTTGAAAGCGAAAAAACACTCGCCTTCACAAGAACCTCGAGCCGGAGAACCTTGCCCCAATTGCGGTAAGGCTAATCTGGATTATGATGGCTGTTTAAATCTGGTGTGCACGAACTGCGATTACATTTCAGGCGGCGTTTTCCACTGATAGGATCTTCCCCCTCCGGGTGAGGACCACTAAATCCAATGGGCGAGGACCGAAGCATCGATATTGCTTCAATTCTTAATACTGATATTTCCTCCTCCCAGTTTAATCTTTTTTCCACACAAGCTACTTTCAAGGAAAGGATCTAATCCTTGCGTCGAACTATGCATATACTACTCTTCGGAACCGGCGCAATCTTTATTGCCATGGCAATTGTCACAGCAGTGATTGCGTCTAATCAAGCACGAAGTGTTACAGGGACCGAGAAACCCCAGGACTGCGTAGAGCCAATTAAAGTCGATTATCCTGCTCCGACAATTCAACTTACGGATATTGCAGGATCAACGGTCTCGCTCGCCAATCACAAGGACGATGTAATCCTGTTAAACACATGGGCGACCTGGTGCCCTCCATGCCGCAGAGAGATGCCTGACCTGGAGGCTTTCTTCCGCACTCACGCCGACGAAGGATTTATCCTCCTGGGCGTCAATGTCGGGGAAGAAAAGGATATTGTGGTCCAATTTGTGGACACGTTCCATCTAACTTTTCCGATCTGGCTAGATCCCGATGAGAGCACAATGCGCGCTCTAAATTCCTTTTCCCTGCCCTACTCCATCGTAATTGATCGAGAGGGAATCGTTCGCTATGCATGGAGCGGAGCAACTTGCCTAAGCGCGCTTGAGAGTACAATATCCCCCATGCTGCACCAATGAGCTAAGGAGAAAAACCATGGATGCAAAGGTCACCTGGAGCAAACGCTTGTCATTTATCGGAGAAGGAGAAACGGGGTTTTCAGTACCACTCGGCGCAAACCCGCAAGTCGGTGGTGACAACGATGGTTTTCGCCCGATGGAGTTGATCGCCATCGGTCTCGCCGGTTGCACCGCCATGGACGTAATTTCTATTTTGCAGAAGAAACGGCAGAAAGTAACTTCATTCGAAGTCCAACTCCGCAGTCAGCAAGCGCAGGAACACCCTCGCGTTTTCACTCAAATGGAGATCGAGTATTTTATTTGTGGGCATGATGTCGAAGAAACCGCAGTGCAGCGGGCAATTGAGTTATCAGAAAATAAATACTGCCCTGCACAAGCAATGTTTAAGCAGATAGTACCGATCAAGCTTTCCTACAAGATATTGCCAGCCGAGCAATAATCCTCACAAGCGGTCACAGTTCAAAAGCCCCGGCGAGGAATACCCGGGGCTTTTCTGGTCGTCATCTTGATCCAATGTTTTATAACCATCAGATGAAGCTTAATTCTGGAATGTCTCTGCGGAATACTCGAACGTTGGAGCTTAAGGTGTAGAAGGGTTCAGTTAACCGTGAAATATGTGTAGTGATATTGGATCCTGCCATCAATCAAGCCGAGCGTATCATTTCCATCCAAGATAACTCCTTGCTCGCTCGTTGCTTTCCACATGAAATGACGCGTTCGTCCTTCCCCGGATTTTCCAGTAATCTCGAAGTGTGCGTTGGGTAGAATGCTCGTAAAAAGTGATTGGTACCATTGCTGAACCGGTTCTCTTCCAACGACTGTGCGTTCACCAGTAACATGCGCGGCACGATCCGCGTACAGGTCGGAGACAAGGATGGGATCGTGATCATTCATTCGACCGACCAACCTCTCCGGTATATCTGCGGCGGGAGCGCTTGCCGGCCAATCGAAATCAGCCATTGCATCCCAAAGGTCCATATACTTCGGGCGTCTCGCGAAATCCCAACTCCAGGCGTTTGTAGCTGAGAGCCCTAGATCACGCGCTTTGTGCAGAAAGCGTGTGACTTCATCCGCTGTTGGACACCAACCTCTATACGCATAGGATGGCAGTGTTGGGACGATGGGTCTTGCCGGCTTTAACGCCGTATACTGCTCGACGCAGCGTTCAAGCTGCTCCTCTGGATTGTGGCTCTGCTCAAAATAGACCTGGGGCATGCTGAAGTCACAATATTCAAGGAATTCCGGGAAGGGTAAGGCCATGTGCATTCGCGGGTAGCGGTAGGTGCTAAGTGCGATGGGAAGATTTGGCATCCCCGCGCGAATTTCTTTCATAAACCTGGTTGCAGCAGCTCTCTTGCTCGTAGTGCGATACTCCCCTTCAGCATCAATGACATATCCGTCGAGGTGGAGCGCATTCATCCTGTCGACTGCCAGGCGGGCTTCATTTACCGGGTCATCACCGCGAACGTAGTGCCAACCCCAAACCTCTACACCTACATTCTTTAATGCATCACGCACTGGAGGAATCAGATCGACGTTCCGATCAAAATCGAAGTTGTATGGCCATGTTGCCCCATCTGCCACTTTAATCAGAACATGCGAAAGACCAGCAGCAGAAGCCGTAGCCGCAATGGCCTCTGGATCGCCCTCATCACACCAAGGAATTTTCCAGATGAAGTAACCTTTTCCATAAAGGGTCATTTACATGTCTCCCTGAAAGCTCTCAACGTCTTGCCCATTTCAACTCCCGCACCTTCTACCTAATATCTTCATCGGACTGCTCATCACTTTCCGCTACTGCTTGCTTTCTTATCCCGCCAGCCCGTCTTAAAGAATCAGGTCCATATTGGTTACGGATGGAGTCTATAGCTTGCTGCAATCTCTCGTCACGATCCCATTTCCGATCAAACAAGCCTAATTGACGTATGGGCTCGTGCAAATCCGAAACCCCCACCCCCAAGAGCCGGACTTCTTGATCTTTCTTCCATAATCCCTGAAACAGCTTGCAGGATTCATCGAATATTGTCCGCTCTCTATCCGTCGGCTGCTCCAGGCGAACTTGCCTCGTTATGGTCCTAAAATCCGGCCAACGGACCTTAACCCTGATCGTATACCCTGCCAGCTTCGCTTTGCGCAGCCTTCGGCCAACAGTTTCACTCAGTCTAAGAATAACTGTCCGCAGTTCGGGCCAATCCGATATATCAGCGCTAAAAGTCCTCTCTGCCGACATTGACTTAGGATCTCGCCCCTCAACAACCGGGCGATCATCCTCCCCACGTGCTCTTGATGCAAGTTCCAGACCAAGATCGCCGAGGGATTCATTTAATGCGCGCGAGGACATACCTGCCAAGTCCCCAATCGTATGAACGTCTATTGCAGCCAAGCGTTCCGCTGTTTTCGGCCCCACACCCCACAGCATTCTCACCGGCAAAGGCGCAAGAAACGCAGCCTCCTGCCCCGGAGGAACCACGATTAACCCTCTCGGTTTCCCGACTTCCGTTGCGATCTTAGCAACCAATTTATTGCTGGCAACACCCCAAGAAGTCGGAAGTTTTAAATGCTCAAGGATCTCCATCTGTAAGAACTGTGCCACCTCAAGCCCGGTACGTGGATCGTCACTAACATCAAGAAAGGCTTCATCAATCGACAACTGCTCAACAACCGGTGCAGAATCGCGGAGGAAACTCATTATCTCCTGAGAGTGCTTGCTATATTGTGCATGTCGAGGCGAAATTACGATCAGGTCCGGGGCTTTGCGC
This sequence comes from Anaerolineales bacterium, assembly GCA_030608865.1. The sequence goes on from JAUWDI010000016.1 coordinate 5,349, forward strand.
AGAGCTTGCGCAGTAGGCATAGCCGAACGGATGCCGAACTCGCGGGCAGCATAGGACGCCGAGGAGACGACCCCACGTCCCTCCGCTGCACCACCGACAACGAACGCCCTCCCTTCCAAATCAGGGTTGAGCAGGCTCTCAACAGAGCAGAAAAATGCATCAAGGTCGCAATGCAATATCGTTCTTGTCCAGCGTGACATCAGATACCCTCTGCAAAAAACACGAACATTCATTTAATCCTGCCGTTAAAGATAATCACAGTTTGCTATTCTGCAAACGATTGTTCAAGGATAATTTCAAATTAATATCGCGAGTTTGTTATGGGGCGTATTGACACACACGCTCTCTTCAATAGAATCTAGGTGGATCCAACCCGAGGAGGTATTACGTGCGAACCTGTACACAATGTAATAAACAATCCCCCGATACGGCAGGTGAATGCATTCAGTGTGGAGCGGACCTCTCCCTTCATTCTGCGACCGCTAAAGCCCTTAGTGATATGCAATCCAACCCTCGTGTAAGCCAAGTCCGCCTTATCGTCAACTATGATGCGTGCCCCGCATGCCGGCAAATTGAGGGCACCTATCCTAAAGATGCGGTTCCTGAATTACCGGTTAACGGGTGTTCAAACAGTACGGGGTGTCGCTGTTTCTATGAGCCCGTACTCAACGTAATCTTTCCTTGAAGTACTAGATTTGAATTAGATTTCCAACACACGAACGGTGGCTTGTCGCAGGAAATTTTCCATCCACTCACCAGGAACGACCTTCTCAATTGCTTGCCCGGTGAATTCTTTGGATTCCTAAGCAATTTCTGTCTTCAGCCATTCACCATGACCACGATTGGCTATGCGCAGCATTAGCAGGGCTTACAGTATGCTAAAGTAAATCACCGCCTGTCTTAGATTCGTTTGTAAGCATTGTTCTCACCGCATCCAAGGCTTGATCTTGTGTTTTGAGCTTTTCAGCAATCTGAAGTTCAATCAAGCGCCGAAGAAGTTCTCCAATCACCGGTCCTGGTTTGAGTCTAAATTCTGAGATGATTTCTTCCCCACTTAGCAGGCAGTCCACATCTATGATCTCATCTCGTCTGTTGAAATATGCATCAAGCAACTGACAGGCAATATTTACACGACTTTCCCACTCATCCTCAGCTGGCGCCCCATCCTTCCCTGTCAGGAAGGTAGCCAAATCACCGAAAACGATCCCAACGCCGGCGCCCTGCGCTTGCCGATAGAAACGATGGATTTGGAGATCATTGTTCCCGCCAGTATCTTCTGATAATTGAGGGATGTCCCCAACAAGAAACCGTTCAAGCCAAAACTTTTCTTTGCGGCTCATGTGATAGCGGTCAGACCATGCCGAAGCTGCAAATGTCTTACTATCCTGATCTACTCCTGCAGGAGATCCGTCCTGATCGCCAGAAATGTCACGATTAACATCAGTCGAAAAGAGACTCCCAAGGAGAACCCAGGCCCGTTGTGTTCGCCCAGAACTCAGCTGCTCGTCAAGATAGTCTGACATTGATTCACGAAAGCGCCCCAGGTGAATGGCGATCAATCCCAGCGTCGAGTTTGCGGCGGCATCAGGATCATGCCTGGGCGCTAAGACGTGGAAAATTTCACTGAGCGTTGAGATTGCCGTGATTGTCTGCCGGGCGAACTCACGCTTATCTCCAATATGTGATTCTCCACCAGGGTGGCCATAAAGCTCGTTGAAGAGCGTGTCGAAGAGACCTAGATGTTCCAGCAATCGCAGCGGTCGTGCTGGTTGTTGATGATCAAGCATACGAAAGAGCTCATCCCGTAGTCTCTCGACCGAGACATGAGCCAACAACGGACCAGCTGCCTTGACCTGTTGGATAGTATTCGGTTCAATGTGGAACTCAAGCTCCGAGGCGATACGTACGGCCCGCAAGGCACGCACGGGGTCATTTTGAATTGCCTCAGATTTGCATGCCCTCAGAAGAGAATCGTGCAAATCTTTCAGGCCGCCTGTTGGGTCAATAAGAATATCGAGATTATGGGGGGCAAACGCCAGCGCGTTGATCGTAAAATCACGATCCCAGAGATCATCTTGAAGACTGGCGCCTCTCATTCGTGTGAAATCAAAGACCCATTCTTCGCCATCAGATCCAGGCGCCAATACTCGCCCCGCTCCCCGCTCCTTATCAAGGTCGTAGTATTTACCACCCAACGCATCGGCAATCCGCCGGGCAAGGCGAAGAGCATCACCAGCAACAACAAAATCGAGATCGAAGGATTGACGTTGTAGAAAATGATCCCGAACTGCACCTCCCACCAGCCATACTTGCGGGCCTTCAACTGGTGAGGGCAAGAGCTCGAGGAGCGCGGGGGAGAGGAATTTCTGCAGGGTCATCCGAAAAAAGGAAGCCTAATCTGGAGGGATATACTTATCTGGTTTCACAACACCGATGAAAGGTAGATTCCGATAATATTCATCAAGATCGAGTCCGTAGCCAAAGACGAACTTGTTAGGAATTTTAAATCCGCTGTAATGGATCGGGACCTCCGCCTCTCTGCGTTCATGCTTGTCCAACAGTGTACACACCCGCACGGATGATGGTTGACGTGTTTTGAGCAACTCGATCACGGATGCGATTGTATGTCCGCTGTCGATGATGTCTTCTACCAAGATAACATCCTCGCCCTCGATTGAGCTCTGAAGGTCAAGGGTGATTCTAACCTGCCCACTCGATTGCCGTGCACCGGTTCCGTAAGAGGATACAGCCATGAAGTCGATGGCGTGTGGGATTGTAAGTGTGCGCATCAGATCGGTGAGGAACATTACCCCACCGCGCAAGATGCAAACGAGAATAACGCTCTTGCCCTCATAATCCCGACTGATTTCCTCCCCAAGCTCTGCTATTCTTGCTTGAAGGACATCTGCGGGGATTAATACTTCCTCTAGGAACTCCTCATAGGGCAACATCTTCAATCCCTTGGAACCACGTGATGCTCGCGGCAGCGAGCCTCATACATCTCACTGGCGCCAACCACAACAATTGGATCATCGTAATGTGCGGGTTCTTCGTTGATTAACCGTTGCGTACGTGATGCCGCGCCTCCACAGACCATGCAAATTGCGTGCAGCTTATCCACACGTTCCGCCTGCGCCATCAACTTCGGCATGCAACCGAAAGGTTCCGCTCGAAAGTCGGTATCCAAACCGCCGACGATCACACGTAGACCGGTTGCCGCTAATTCTTGGATAATATCGCACAAGCTCTCGGAAAAGAACTGCGCTTCATCGATCGCCACGACGGTTGTGCCCTCTTCCATAAGGTCGCGGATTTGTTCTGGATCTTTAACGGGGGTGGCTTCAAATTCTGTTCCCGCGTGAGATGCGAGTTTCTCGGTAGAGTAACGCGTATCAATACTCGGTTTGAAGACTTGGACTTTCTGCCGGGCGATAACCGCACGCCTTAACCTTCTAATCATCTCGTCAGTCTTCCCGCAGAACATCGATCCTGTGACAACTTCCACGCTTCCTGTTTGATGGCGCATAGGTTCTATCTACTCCTTAACCAAAGAAAATGAGCAGGTGCTTTCACACCTGCCCTGAGTTTACACCAGCCTAATATTTGAGCAAGTTTGAAATTCTAAACTTGCGGTTCTAGTGCTGCCTCTGGCAATTCAAAACCACGTCTTTTTAAGGCTCGCTTCAGATCCGCAAGACTCTTGCGCCCAAAGCCATCGATATCAAGTAACACCTGATCGCCGTCTGCCATCAACTCCATCGCTTTGCCGACATCCAGGATGCCTGCTTTTGCAAGTGACGACTCCGCACGGGCGCTAAGTTCCAGTTCTGCGATGAGCAGGTCTGGTGATGTTTTCGCAGCTTCTCGGGTTTCTGTATCCACAATATGCTGCTGCCGCGCTTCGAGTTTCTTGTAGAAGCGATCAACCTGCCCTTCTGTATCAACAATGCGCTGCTCACCTGTGTAAAAAGGGTGACAATTTGAGCAGACATCAGTGTGAATCGATTCAACAGTAGATCCAGTCTGCCATGTGTTACCACATACGCAAACGACCGTCGTGTTGGGGAAATATTTTGGATGGATATTTTCTTTCATCAGATTACAACCTCACCAATTAGGAGCCAATACATCATCACCTGATAATCGAGATCCGGCGGTAACTGCCCCGATCTGTTCCTGCCACGTGATATGGAGTATTTATTCTGGGACTACGTTAACGCGCTTGCGTCCTTTGCGAACGAAATCGAAGTGGACAAGCCCTTCTGCGATAGCATACAGTGTGTCATCTTTGCCACGTTTTACGTTCAGCCCAGGGTGAATGCGGGTGCCACGTTGGCGCACCAGAATATTTCCGGATCGCACGCGCTCACCACCAAATTTTTTCACACCCAATCGCTTGGAGTGACTGTCACGTCCGTTGCGGACTGAGCCGCCGCCTTTTTTATGTGCCATTTTCTTATCCCTACACTATTCTTTTGCCGTAGATTTCTTACCAGTAGAAGAAGATTTGGAACCAGTCTTTGTTGATGTTGACTTAGCTTTGGTCGACTTCTTTTCCTTGCTGGTTCCGGTTTCTTTTTTGGAAACCTTTGCTGTGCTTTTCTTCGCCGTCGAAGCAGCTTTTTTCGTGGTCGTCTTCGCGGGGGGCTTTTCCGCTTTGGCAGTTTCTTTTTTGCTTGTTGCTTTCTTTTCAGCCGACGCCAGCGTTATTTTGTCGATGGACACGCGCGTATACTGCTGCCGGTGACCCTTCTTGCGACGATATCGTTCCTTCGGGATATATTTGAAGACGATGATCTTCTTGGCTTTTACCTGGTCGAGCACTTTGCCTTTAACCGAAGCCCCTTTGATCAGCGGCGTGCCGACTTTTATTGTAGAGCCATCTACTGCAAGGAGCACTTCCTTAAACTCAACCGGTGCACCTATTTCGAGCTGCATCCGATCGACTTCTATGGGCTCCCCTTCCCGGGCGATGTATTGCTTACCGCCGGAACTTACGATTGCGTACTTCATTCACTTCCTCCAGCTTCGCTTCACCACCGCACCCGCAGTTATTGTTACGGCAACTGCCGGCCGGCGGGGAAGTTGGGGATTCATACACCCGCCCCAACGTCTTTGCGCTGGGGCAGACGTAGCATTATAACGAGTGTGTTACCAACCTGTCAACGATTAGTTTAAAGACAACCCTTCCAATTAATCGGCTACAGCAACCTCTGCTTCAACAACTTCATCCTCAGGCTGTGATTCAGGGGGTGATTCGAATTCCCCGTCTATTCTCTCATCGTGCAGAGCGACTTCTTTGCCAGGGAAGCCGGTGCCCGCTGGGATCAGCTTGCCGATGATCACGTTTTCTTTTAGACCACGCAAGTAGTCGATTTTACCCTCGATTGCTGCGCCTGCTAGCACTTTGATCGTATGCTGGAAGGACGATGCCGAGAGGAAGGATTCCGTGCTCAACGAAGCCTTAGTTACTCCAAGTAAAACTTGCATGGCCTGCGCCGGCTGTTCCCCATCTTTCAACGCTTGCTCGTTCATTCTCTGCAGGTAATATCGATCGATGAGATCCCCCGGAAGCAGTTCCGTGCCCCCTGGTTGTGTGATCTGAACCTTCGAAAGCATCTTACGAGTGATGACTTCGAAGTGCTTGTCATTGATATTCTGACCCTGTGAGCGGTAGACCTTCTGAACTTCGGTCAGCAAATAAAGCTCGCATGCCTCCCGTCCAAGAATGCTTAAGATGCGGTGAGGATTCAATGATCCTTCAGTCATCTGGAAGCCTGCCTCAACCCTGTCCCCCTCTTTCACAAGCAAGCGTGCGCTTGCGGGGATGTCATAGGATTCCTCTTCCAGGAGATCATAAGATACGGTGACTTTTCGACCCTTGATGTGCACACGTCCCGCGTGACTGGCAGTGATCTCCGATTCGCCACGCTTAGCGATAAGCGCTCCCGCCTCGATCTCGTCCGCATCCTCTACACGCAACGCCCAATT
>JAUWDI010000111.1 GCA_030608865.1 Anaerolineales bacterium
GGCTTCATCGATGAGGATGTTGTCCACTTCGTCAAGAATGGCGTAATAGTGCCCGCGCTGCGACCGTGCCTCGAGCGTGCGGGCCATGTTATCCCGCAGATAATCGAAACCAAATTCGTTGTTGGTTCCATAGGTCACATCTGCCGAATATGCGTCTTTCCGATCGACCAGGCGCAGTTGATGGACGTCCTCCTGGACAGATTCCAAGTCAGGATCGTACACAAATGCCTTACGACCATGCTCGGTTCGGGAAGCTTCTTGCAGTATCCCGACGCTTAATCCTAGAAAGTGAAAAACTGGACCCATCCAGCGTGCGTCGCGCCGGGCAAGGTAATCATTAACGGTGACCAGATGAACGCCCTGTTCTCCTAAGGCGTTGAGGTATATCGGCATTGTGGCCACCAGGGTTTTCCCTTCCCCCGTCTTCATTTCGGCGATCTGACCTTGGTGGAGGACGATTCCGCCGACAAGCTGGACATCGAAATGCCGCAACCCAACCGTGCGAATCGCAACTTCACGCACAACCGCAAAGGCTTCAACGAGCAAGTCGTCGACAGTCTCGCCCTGCTGCAAGCGCTCCTTGAATTCGCCAGTTTTTGCTTTTAATGCCTCGTCTGAAAGAGCCTGCAATCCTGGTTCAAGCGCGTTGATCTCATCTACCATCTCGCGGTAATGATCCAGCATTTTTTGGATGGGATCGCCGCTGAGGGCCTTGGCAATATTCTTAAACATACTTTTTAACCTCTCCGGGCGAGATTATAGCATAGGGGTACACAACGCTAAGGGATAGTCGCGGTGATGGGTGTCACGCTGATGCGAAGCGCAGAGGAGGCGAAGGGAACCTCAGTACGGCATCGTCCTGTCCAAATCAGGTTGAATTACAACTGGGTACTTTCCCCGTCACGCCTGCGAAAACCTGGAAAACCATCCCTTGACGCCTGAATGCTTGAGAATACAATATGCTCAAGGGGCGGTGGCGGAATTGGCAGACGCCGGGGACTTAAAATCCTCTGAGGGAAACCTCGTGTGGGTTCGACTCCCACTCGCCCCATTAAATCAAGTTTTTAAAAATATCGCACACGTGATCCGATTCTGTGAACAGATCCTGGGCAAGCCCTGTGTAACCCTTAAGCGGAGGTTGATCATGGTAAAGGGAATCCGGACCATTATCCTGAGCGCAGTGCTGCTCTTGCTGGTTGGTTGCAACCTACTGCCCGGCGTATCTGCGCCCACACCTTTCACATTTCCCACACCTAACCTTACCCACACATCCATCTTCGCCGAGATCCCTACGTCTACCAATACACCTTCGATCCTACCGATAGTTCCAACGGGGACCGCCACACCAAGCGGGCCAACCCCCACGACCGATCCGGCGGTGACGAATACTCCCAATCTCACCCCAATCCCAACGGGTTTTCGCCCGAATGGCTCTCCCGTAACAGCGGTTTACCTGAGCGCAGCTCCGGTGATCGACGGAGTGCTCAACGAGTGGTCATCGACTGCCTATCGCGCTGAGAAAACCGTTCCCGGTGCCGGCTCGAATTGGACCGGTCCAAGCGATCTTTCTGCCACGTACTACATCGGCTGGGATGCGAATGCCCTCTACATCGGTGTAAGTAGAACCGACGATGTAATCGTTCAGATTTCCACGGGCTACAACATGTATAAAGGTGACGATGTCGAAATTCACCTCGACATAGACCTGCCCGGCGACTTCACCTCTGTAACTATGAGCGCGGATGACTTCCAGATGGGTCTCTCGGCAGGCAACTTCGGAACACTCACTGAAGAGAGTTACCTTTGGTTTCCACGAAGCCTGCAGCGGAGCCTATCCACCGTCGAAATGAAAGCCCGGAGCACGACAGCTGGCTACGACATGGAAGCGAAAATACCCTGGTCCGTGTTCGGAATCAACCCTGTAGAAGGCGACCGATTCGGATTCGCACTCTCGCTTTCGGATAACGACTTGCCGGGAGTAGCAGCGTGGCAGTCCATGGTATCGAGTGTATCAACGCGCAGGGTGGTCAATCCAACAACCTGGGGGACCCTGATCCTCGCCAACCCAACCGCGGAGTAAACGCCTAATTACGCTACCATCTACAACGCAGTGTGAACTATTGCATTTAATCGAGAACGGATTGGGATAGGTTTATCCCTAAGCCGGTAATGGGTTATTAGTAAGGGCGAGCCGACGGCTCGCCCTTACAAGTCTTGAAAACGGATAGTGAACGGACTGGCACACGTGGAGACAGATTGATGTCAGCGCGAAACCTTCCGCAGGTTTGGAACCTGCGGAAGGTTAATTGGTCGATTTTGAGCTGCGAGGCCCCGCTCACTTCCGGGCGGAGTAGGGCAGCATAATTGCGCAACGTCGCTCGCATTATTTGGATGTGAGCTTAAAAAAGTACAGAAGCCAACTCGTCACGATACTCCTGCGTTAACGTGTCTTGATCGCCGATGATGGAGAATAGCGACAACAGCACTTGTTTGGGTAAACCGTCGCGGTAATTCTTTTGTTCGCGCAAGATATCGAGCATCCCATCCATCGCTGCTGGAAGATTGCCGAGGCCGATCAGACGTGCAGCCTGATATAACTCGGCCGCGAGCGGGTCGTCCAGGTCCCTCGTTTCGGTCTCTTCAACCTCGGAAAGGAGGGCTGCTAACGGTTTGTGTCGCTCTGCAGTTGCCCATTCATTGCCGGGAGGAAAAATCTCAATTATGCGCAAAGCATCATGGCCTTTTCCCTGCATGAGTAAGCTCTCCAGTAAGCCCAGTGCAGCTGGCGCGTTGCTCTCATCCATTTCGAAAATCTCGCGGAAACTGGTTTCGGCCTGTTCCCAGTGGTGAGTCACAAGCAAGCTGCGTGCGTTTTCAACCGCAACTTCCGCTTCGGTTGGTGCCAGGTTGCCGATGAAACTCCGCACAACCGGTTCCGGCTGCGCACCCACAAACTCGGTTTCGACCTGACCTTGTTTAAACGCCTTGACCGCAGGGATACCCTGGACGCCATAGCGAACAGACAGACCCGGGTTTTCGTCGACATTAACCTTCGCCAGGAGAAAACTTCCCCCCGCTTCAATCGCCAACCGCTCGAGCAACGGCCCTAGAGTCCGACAAGGACCGCACCATGGCGCCCAAAAATCTACAACGACGGGAATTTCATGAGATCGAAGGATCACTTCACCCTCGAAAGTCGCTTCATCTACGTCCAGAATGTACTCGGAAAAACTCAAAACTTGCACCTCTTTCGGTTCGTAAAGATACTACTACACACGCGTTAGCGCTTTATTAGCGCCTCTAACTCTTTCTGGTTTTACTTCATCGTCATTAGCGTGCTGCTTGGTTAATAATCTTCGCCCGGATCAATCCCCGCTCCAGGTTGCTCAATGCGCAGGACCTCCCCATGCATGTTTATCACCACCCGGAAACCCATCATCCCCAGATACGCGCGCATGTCCTCGGGTAAACCGCTCTGGAGTAAAGCATCAAATTGGGCATCCATATTTTGAAGTGACGTTTCGATCGCAGCCTTCGTGAAGATATCCTCCTGACCAATCATCTTCATCGTTCCCTCACTGATCATGTCCTCGTGCCCCTTTACCATCTCCTGCAACTGATCGAGTACCTGCCGATCGACGTGCTCGCTTTCGATATGGCGGAGGAAACCATCGTCATCGACGACATAAAATGACTCTCCGCCAACAAGAACGATATCTACCCCCCTGTCATCTTCATCAACAACCAGACCTGCAAATAGTGAATGTTGTGCCATCATCAGAATTCACCCCTGCCGCTACGTATTCAGTGGGTATCGGAAATTATGTTTACGCTTAGCTCTTTGCTGCTTCTAATCTCTTTGAGTGATCGATTATGAAGAATCTTACCAAATCCAATAGATAATAGGGAAGCGATTTCCAGGCGACGATGTGTTAGCCGATTCCCAAGAATTCTTCCACCTTGGATTGAAACCATCTTATGGAATCATCGTCAGTGTAGAGACGTTGCATACAACGTCTCTACCTCGGTAATAAATATCCTCAGTTTCCCTGTGGGTAGATATTGGGAATTCAGATTGTACTGCGCTATGGTTGGCAAAGAACCGCTTAGGGGTGAACGTATACCAGCGTTCCAATTGATGCGAAGTTGAAAAGCCATTCAGCATCTGGGGTGTACAAGTTTATGCAGCCGTGGCTCATCGGGACACCGAAATTGCTATGCCAATAAGTCCCATGAAGTGCATACCCCTTGTAGAAATACATCGTATACGGGACGCCGGGTAGGTAATATCCGGGGCCCGCCATAGCGGTGGAGTAGAGTTTTGTGTACACGCGAAACTGGCCGGTTACTGTCGGATGAGCTGAAGTCCCAGTTGAAACGATGAAGCTCCTCACAAGATTATTTCC
>JAUWDI010000130.1 GCA_030608865.1 Anaerolineales bacterium
GGATTTATCATCGAGCCTTGCTGTCGGATTAAAACCGCGGACGTAGAAACCAGTGATTTCATCTCGTGCAAAAGCGCCGAGAATAACGGCGTTAATCGCCTCTGCCTGTGCGAGAAGATCTACGGCCAGGTCCGGATCGACTTCGCTGCCCGAGGCGAAGCTCCCAGGATCACGGCAGCTTCCATCTGGAGCAGGTGGACAAGAATTCGCACTCCCTTCTATTGAGAGATATTCCACGCTTAATGAGACCGGCTTTCCCTGCAGGTCTGGCTGAACTAGAAGCCAATCGAAGGTCTGGTCCACGGTTGTTTTCAGTACATCGAATTCTGTCGATCCATCTCGGGAGAGTGGAATCCGCCAATAAATGCTGATCTCGTCCACATGCTCCACAAATAGGGGCAAATCAAGCGAATCTATTTGCAACTCAACTTCTACAGATATTCGGCCGGAGAAGCGTTCGCGAATTTCAGAAATCAGCTCCTCCCATCTCACGCTGGCGTCATTGGGCACTCCTGAGGATGAACCGTCCGTAAGTTGACCGGAGGGAAGGCCGGGAGCGATATCGTGGGTGTTGATGATTAGCTTCTCGACTCCCATCTCGTCAGCGTACTCAGCGAATGTGAGCAGAAAAGACCGATACTCTTCGAACCATAGGTTCCACCAGATGTTATCTCTATCTGCCTCTAGCCACCATGTTTCCATGTTGCCGGATTCAACCGAGATCGTTGGTCGGAGGTTCACCCGCATGTCAAGGGCTTTTGCGTGTTGGACCTGCTCCTTGAGCTCGTCCTTGAACGCGCCGTGGCCGGGGTCAAAAGAGATCAGTGGGAACGGGTTTGTTTGTGTGATCAGCCAGCGCGGGGTAAGTGTAATGGCGTTGACGCCGAGCGAATGGAGGTATTGGATGCTATCTGGCACGGATGTCTTCCAGGTGGGTGTATATCCAGGCAGGAAGTCAACGCCGGCTTCAAACCCCTGCTGGGGGAGGATCGTCTCACTCATGATAGATGCACGGGGAGAGTCTTCCTCCAGCCACTTCCAGGCGATAACTTGATCGTGGATTTCCACGCTGCCTTGCTCGAGATCGAGTGCGCGCCCTGTCGACATTGGGCCTGCAGTGTCTTCGTCATCGGCGCTGCTGCATTGAAGATTGCGACAATAGCGGTATTCCACAACTCCGGCGAATTTCAAAGGTCCGTGCAACTCATACGCCCATTCATTGGGTGCGGTCTGCCGCATAGGCAATGGCTCGAACCAGGAGCCAGGTTTAAACTGCAGGCTAACCCCCTCCTCGGGCGGAGTGTTTTCAGGGACTTCGACGTGGAATCGTAGACTTGAATCCCCACTCGAGTTCCAGTTCATTACCGTGTCACGCAGCGTTGTCTCTTGTTCAGGGATGATCACCTGGCGAGTTACGAAATGACCTTCGTCATCCCGCTCGGCATTCCACAAGCCGTCACCCAGCGTGTACTTATAGCGGAGGTCGGTTCCGCTATAGAGGGTTAGGACCGCCAAATAGTGGGTTGGATCAATTTTAACCAGGGAGGGCATGTGGAGCGTGGATGTGCGGATGTTTCCCAGAAGATCAACGAAACGATTTCCGAGTTGTGAGATGTTTCCGGCAAGATGAATTTGTGTGTTAGGGTCGTGATCTGCAGGAACGGTAACCTGGAACGTTATATGAACCGGTGTTGCCGCCTGGAGAGAGAAAGCTACTGGTGTACTTGAATTTGCAGCTACCTGTGCGCCCTGCTGTACGGATCTATACGCCCCATTTGGGCTGAAAAGGGTGACATTATGGAGGCCGGTCGGGAGATCATCAAGGCGGAATTTCCCTTCACCATCGCTAAATGTGATCAGACCACCTGCGCTGACAGCAATCTCGGGGATACCATTCCCTGTGGAAGCGTCCAGGACCTCACCGATGATGCGGCCAGTCGTTCCTTCAAAGGGCGCATCAGACCATGCTGCGACCACATCGTCAATCTGCACTGGTCCGGTTACGAGCGCCACCCGTGTCCGGATGGACTCGAAGTTTGCATCTACCTCTCGTGCTTCGGTTGGGGACCGGCGGGCGTAGCGATAATAGAGGAGCGAACCGATCGTGGAGGCGATCCTCACCTGCCTTCGCCCATCGCTTGTTGATTCCATTGGAATTGAATAGGTGTTGTAGTCTAAGCCGGTCACTGGATCGAGCACAACGAGTTCAATTCCAGAGTCTGAGTCAGTCCCCACCGGCAGGGCAACAGAAAAAGTGACCTCAGCGGAAGGTGAGGGTGTGGCGTTGCTGATGGGAACCGGCGATGGCAGTTCTACAGGCATGGAGGTTGCTGGAAAAATCGAGCAGCCTGCCACCAGGAGAGAGACCAGCGTTAGTTGAAGGAAGCAAGTTGGTAGTTTTTTCATTTTCAATACTCGATGTTTTGGATTAACTGAGCGCAGAGATCAGAATTGGGGATTTTCCTGGCGGGGATGGAGTAGGATTTCATTCTTGCCCCTTTATTAACGGTGATGGTCAGGCGGCCGCGAGTGAGCGAGACCCCCTCTAATGCTGACCAATGACACTCCTTGCGCCCAAAAATAATCCCGTTTGGCGTCAATTGGACCGGACCGAATTCAATGCTTTGGCCCTGGTTGAGATCCTGGCGATAGTGAGCAAGATACCGAGGGTACAAGTTTGCTTTGATAGTCTCCGCCAGGCTGTTGAAATCTGTTAGGTTATTCGCGAAACGGAAAACCTGACCGTTGGATGTATGGATCCATAAGGTAGATCGATTTCCCCATTCTAATCTCGCAATGCCGTAGCGAATGGAAGAAGTGCGGACGAATTCAATCTCCTCCCAGGGGATGGAGACCGCGTGATTTCGCTTTGTAATAAGTACACTTATCTCGTTCGTGGTCACGCGATAGCTGCGAGCACTCAGGTAAAGTATAAGACCAATTGCACCGATGGTAGCGAGAACCAATGAAAGAATCAGCGCGGGTGTGGTCCAGCGACCGACGACGGCGGGACCGAAATGATGATAGGCGAAGTACCACCGGAAAATAGCCCAGGTGAAGGCGGCAATCGCGCCAATAAATCCCAGCGTTGTCACCGCCAGGTACGTGCGCAGAAGTTCAGGCTTTACGGGGTGGGAAGTATATGGCGTCGCCACTCTCAAATCCTGATTTGGGGGTTCTGTCGGTCTTTGTTGAGCCATAGGACGCTGCATAGTATTTGGCGATTGTGGACGCTATTGAGATGTGCTCAACCCTCATCGCGTTGCTGTATCGAGGTACCCCTATCCAAAGGTATAGAAGTACCTCCAACGCAAAAGATCATGTGCTGAACGACTCTTCGGTTCAGTCGGTCAGGCAGGGAGGAAATAGACGTCCGTTGGCTTAAGCTTGCTGTTTCTCAGGAAACGGGGTTTGACCTCCATCCCGATCCAATCCAAAGACGGTTCATCAGGATCAACCCCAAAAAGACGCGTGAGGAATAGGGTGTTGATGTCTTCGTATTTGATCAGGCATAAAACGAAAGGCGTCTCGGGGAGGAATTCCTCCGAGCCAAAGTAACAAACCGTGAAGGCGTGAATATGCGCCGGGGTTTCAGAGATGTCGATCCATTCCGTTTCCTTACCGGAGTACATATCATGGCCACGAGGCGTGGCGTATGCATAACCGCTCTCGGGATCCCGGGAAGCCAGAAGTTTCTTGTTGGAAGCGGCGGCAAACCAGGGGCTATCCTGGCCGTAGGAGTGCAGATACGTGATCTTGTAATCTTGTTCGATCTGCAGCGGTGCCATCTTTTTCAGAAAAGCAAGAGAATCCGGATCGGTCTCTACCGGGAAAGGTACGCCATGGACGATGTATCCACCTAGGGTTTCAGGTCGTCGATCTGGTAATTTGGCCATGACTAAACCTCCTGCTCAAGTATGCTGACCGTCACGTAGGTGCCTGTTC
>JAUWDI010000030.1 GCA_030608865.1 Anaerolineales bacterium
CGCTTCATTAATCTCAATAATATCGATCTGGTCGAGAGCCATACCCCCTTTAGAGAGCACCATTCGCGTCGCTGGGATGGGCGCGTCGAGCATCAACACCGGGTCGGAACCGATGACAGCACGCGCTACAATGCGCGCCAATGGCTTCAGATTGTTTTCGCGGACGGCGTCGGCGGAGGCCAGGAGCAGCGCCGCAGCGCCGTCGCTTATTTGACTGCTGTTTCCCGCCGTGACCACTCCAGCTTCTTTAAAGACCGGACGCAAAGAGGCCATTTTCTCCCTCTCCGGCTCCATTCGGACCCCCTGGTCAGCCGTGATCGTTCGCGTCTTTCCATTACCATCGGGAACCTGAATGGGAAGAATTTGGCTTTCATGGCGACCCTCACGGATCGCAGCGCCGGCGCGTACATGACTCTGGAAAGCATAATCGTCAAGGGCATCGCGCGACAGGTGCCATTTCTCGGCCATTAACTCTGCGCTGAGGCCCTGGTGTACTAACGGGTAAGGAAAATCATCCGGCCAGGACTCAGGCCAGTCCGCGCCGATTGGTTGATGAGACATCATTTCGATACCACCGGCGATGACTAGATCCATATCTCCGACGAGAATCGCTTGGGCGGCGAAATGAACTGCTTGTTGGCCGGAACCGCACATACGGTTAATTTGGATACCAGGCACCTCAACGGGAAAGCCCGCCTGCAGAAGGGCCAGCCTGGCGATATTGGCTCCCTGATCGCCCATCGGCGTAACGCAACCGAGAATGACATCTTCAATTTGTTCATGGCGTAAGCCACCGCGGCTCAGCGCCTCGTTGAGGACTCGGGCGGCAAGGTCAACAGGCGCGATTGGATAAAGATCCCCGCGGTCAGGTCTGCCTACGCCAATGGGTGTGCGTACGGCGGCGATGATGTACACTTCGTTTGCCATCTTTAGTCCCTCAGCTCAATTCTAGGAGCGACGAGTCGCCCATCGTTTCGTGAGCCTGAGCATAGGCGCAGAACCGGTGCGAGTCAATTGACCCGAAGGTCAATCCCGCTTAAGGATCAAGGTTAAATATGGCGATCACTATTCTGCACCTGAGGACGCCTGTTTAGAAGGATGAATAGATTTGGTTTTGGTAGTGTGAGCCTGGAGATTTGTTCGATGATTGGAAGGCGTATTCTGGCATTGTCCCTGGTTCTTGCCGTTTGTGCATGTGGTCGAATAGGGACTCCGCAGGAACAAACGTACGAATCTATTGACGACCTCTTGAATGCGCTAGAGGATGCCGGCGCCGAAATTGTCATCGTGGCTTTGGATGCGCCACTCTTCGATGTGGACTCACAGGCGATAATGCTGAATGGGGAAGAGTCCGAGCTTTATGAATTTGAGAACGCAGACGAGCGCGAGCAAGGCGTTATTCACCTACAAACGTTGCTCGAAGATGTCAGGAAGAACACGGCGGAGGAACTATTGTCGGCACGAATATGGTCACATGACCGCCTGGTTGTCGTGTACTTCGGGCGAGATGGAGGGACGACCCTGCTTCTGAGTGGTTTATTGGGTGATCCGCTGCAGAAGCTCGGGTTGGCTGATGATGAGCCGTATCCTCCAGCGGTTCCAGCGGCAATCCACGCATTTGCAGAGGCTAAGGGCGAAGATCCAAGCCTTATCAAAGTACTCTCGTATAGTTTCGTTGAATGGAGTAATGGGTGTATGGAGTACCCGCACACTGACGAGATTTGCATGCAGGCGCTGATACCAGGGTGGCGCATTCTATTGCAGCTCGGAGATCAGGAGATTGAAATTCATAGTGATGAAATGGGTGGAGAAATTCGCTGGCGGTGACAACAAGCAAAGGAATGATAAGAGACGTTGATGGGGAGAGAGTGTGAACGATACCATGCATGACCCAAGCACAGATATTGAAGTGGAAAACGACCAGCTAGGACCGCTCCCCCGAAACGTCTGGGTGGTCACGCTGACCAGTTTCTTAACCGACATCTCTTCCGAGATGTTGATAAACCTTTTACCGCTATTTTTGTTCAGTGTCCTCGGCGTAAGGACAGCCTACATCGGGTTAATTGAAGGTGTGGCCGAGGCTGTCTCCAGTTTAGTGAAGATGACCTCCGGCTGGCTTTCCGATCGATTGCGGGTGCGCAAGCCGCTGGCGGTGCTTGGTTATGCGGTTTCGACGCTTGCAAAGCCCTTCCTTTATATGGCGACAAGCTGGGGAGCAGTGCTTGGGGTGCGCTTCGCAGATCGAATCGGGAAAGGATTGCGTACCGCTCCGCGGGATGCGCTGATAGCAGACAGCATCCCAGAAAGCCAACGCGGATTTGCCTTTGGCCTGCACCGCGCGGGTGACACTGCGGGGGCGGTTGTGGGGATAGGGCTGGCCATTGCCATTATTCTCGTCTCGCAAAGCGGCGCTGCCGAATTGTCCCGCGAGACGTTTCAAACCGTTGTGTTGATCAGCATCATCCCCGCGGTACTGGCTGTCATCACGCTGGCGGTTGGCGCGCAGGAGATCAAGCCGGGTATGGGTATCGGTTCCCAGCAGGGATCCGAGCCCTTAGAGGAGAAGAAGGATGACAAAACCCGGGGCGGGCTGATGTCCACCAATCGACTTTTCCGGAATTACATCCTTATCATGGCCCTTTTTACGCTGGGGAACTCCTCGGATGCCTTTCTCATTCTGCGGGCGAAAACGACAGGGCTTTCCGTAGTGAATATTCTGGCGATGATGATGGTATTCAGCCTGATATACACAATCATTTCGGCACCAGCCGGGGCATTGTCGGATAAAGTCGGTCGTAAGCGGATGCTCATAGTCGGGTGGGCTTTATATGTCGTGGTGTATCTAGGTTTTGCAAGAGCTTCTGATGGATGGCATGCCTGGGCGCTTATGGCGCTCTACGGCGTGTATTACGGATTGACGGAAGGGGTAGCCAGAGCATTTGTCGCCGACTTAGTCCCCTCCCATCAGCGCGGGACAGCGTACGGGATTCTCCACGCTGTAATCGGTCTTGTTGCCCTGCCGGCCAGTATCATTGCCGGAGTATTGTGGCAGGGGATTGGGGCCTGGAGTGGGTTTGGACCCGGAGCACCCTTTCTCTTCGGCGCTGGGGCGGCATTACTTGCCAGCGTTGCCTTGATTCGCTTATCTCCGCCTCGTCTTCAGGAGCAGAGGGCGGGAAGGTAATGAAATGGGCATGAAGCGTTCGGGTGGACGCGTGCGGTTACCTGTTCGCCGCGGGGGTGCAGAGAAATACTTATGGTATACGCTGTTAAGCTTTGCGTTCACCGTGACGCTTGTTAGGCTCTTCCTCGAATTTACAGGCTATCCTCAATTCGGCGGAGGGGAAATTCACATTGCGCATGTGCTGTGGGGCGGATTGGCGCTGTTTTCCGCAGTATTGTTGACCTTGATTTTAACCAACCGCTGGGCATACTCACTCAGCGCGATACTGGCGGGTATCGGGGTGGGGTTGTTCATCGATGAAGTCGGCAAATTCATCACCCAGAACAACGACTACTTCTACCCCGCGGCGGCACCGATTATTTATGCTTTCTTCCTACTCGTGGTGTGGCTCTACCTGCACGTAAGGCGTCCGCCGGCCCTCAGTATCCGTGAAGAGCTTTATCGAGCGCTTGGCGAGATGGGGGAAGTTCTCGACCACGATCTCGAATCAGAGGAGCGCAGGAATCTCGAAAAACGTTTGGAAAGGATCATCCACCAAGCAGAGTACGCCGATTACCGGCACCTGGCGCGGCGATTACAGGAGTTCATCGATTCAGAATCGCTTCACGTCGTTCCAGACAGGAAAGGTGCGTTCGAGAGGTTTATTGACTACGCACAACAGTGGGAACGCCGCTGGATCACGCTGGGTAGACTGAAGGCGATTCTTGTTGGCGCGCTGCTCGCCTTAGGTATCGTGACGGTTGTGGATTTTGCCAGGCTTCTCTCGGGTATCAACAATCCAGAGATATTGGCAGTTTGGATCGATGATCTTCTTTCGCTTGGAGTGGTTACAAGCAAATCGGGGCTCCTATGGTTTGCGACACTCACGATCCTTGAGGGTCTGGTTGGCTCACTGCTGATCATCGCCGTCATTTTGCTTCTTATGAAGCGCGAGGGCACAGGCCTCGCACTTGCAGCCGCGGGCTTAATGCTTTCGTTAGTAGGTGTGAATCTGTTGGTTTTTTATTTTAAACAGTTCTCGACCGTTATCACCGCGTTGATTCAATTCATGATTCTACTGCTGGTGTACCACTATCGAAACCGGGCTCAAGTCGAGAAAAGATGAAGTCGATAGTGAGAGCAAAAAGCTACTGAGCCTAAATGCATTTGGACATCATCTGAATTTTATCGAAGGGGCCGACACACAGGTCGGCCCCTTCTTCCATCTCACAAGAGCGAATTAATATCCCGCGAGAGACCCCTTCTGCCCGCATAAAGAGGGGTCATCAAGTGCGGGCTCGATAAGGATCCCCTTCCTCAATCACCTGCAGGTGTTGGTGCGGGTTGGGGCTCTGTATTTTTCATGGGTGTCGTCGCTCTGATGAAACCAGCGAACAATAAAATGGCGCCAAAAAACTCTCCGTAATAAAGGGCGCCGGGTATACCGAAACGGCTGAAGGCGCCGCCAAATGCGGGGGCGAGAGCTCCAACCGCGATCATAAGATTCCCAATAGTTCGATGAAGAAGGATACGCTTGCGCCAGAAGATGTAGGCTGAATATATCGCTCCACCGACAAGGGCTACGGTGCCGTAGAGATTAAAGATGGGCGTAAGAGTCCGGATGCCCGAAGTGACGATGGCATGACCACTGAGTTCACTGCCGGTGTGGGTGCTGGATGTCATCAGTGTAGGGTCGAGTTCGGCGTTGAACACGCGAAATGTAGCGTAGATAGAACCCAGGATGAGAATCAATGCCAGTGCGTTAGCCCAATTGCGTTTTGCCAGCAGGTAGACTGTTCCTTGACCAAGCCATGCAGCGACCAAAATGGCACCGAACAAATACCACAAACGGAAAATCAAGGGATTCCAACCAAGGGCGCCGAAATAAGCCTCGCAGAAACCACCGATACCGTAGAAGACCATACCTATTCCCCAAATCAGGAGATGCGTTCCTCTGCGATCAGCGTAGCGTTTGAAGATGATTACAGCGAATACGAAACTCACAATGCTTGAAAGAAACGGGATAATGGTATTTGTAAATGTCATTTCATCTCCTCATGAACGATATTGTGCGCGAGTCTGCAAGAGCACAAGTATGCCTTTCACTGCATAGCTAACCGCTCCCTGGGAAAATTCCGAGCACGACGGCTGCAATTACCAGAAGCATGAAGACAGTAGCCAGGACGAGAATCACCAAGGCGATAGGGATGACCTTCTCGTAAACCCGTGGATACTGTTTTTTTGAGGATTTTGGGTTGTTTGATTCGCTGTTATTCATTAGAAATTTCGTCTTTAAGGTTATCTCCACCATATGAGAGGGGTGTTAGCTGTAGGTGAGAGTTTTGTGAGAAGAATATTGAAATCTATGCGTCAAAGTGAGGACAGTAAGCTATTACGCATAAGCGACACCTTTGGCGGATCCTTCCAATCCTGGGTGTCGCTTGAAGCTAGTAGTTTGGGATTCGTGTCTTATGGCTAGTTGCGTCTGATTAATGCAGCTCGAAAACCTTCTCCCCTGCCCTGATGGGCACACTCAATCTGTTCTCGGCCGGGGTGATGGGGCAGGACCAATTGGCGTTGTATGCGCAATAGGGGTTATACGCCAAATTGAAGTCGACAATCAGCCGTCCGCCGGTGAGTAACTCCGGCTCGAGATATCGACCTGCTCCGTAGGTTTCCTGACCCGCGAGCGAGTCCGCGAAGGGCAGGAAGAAACCATGCTCGTTCTGGAACACGGTGAGCTCAACATCCTCCCCATCAACCTTAAAGTGGAAACGGCCGAATCTGTCGTAATTTTGCACAGCTCCCGTATTCGTCTGTATCGGGACCTGCTCCCCTTCTGGGAAACGCTCGATGTCAACCTCAATACGCAAATCAGGATTCTCCGCGAAATATCTCAACCCACTGAAATCTCTCCTTTGTTCGTCATCTAGTGGACTTTGATGGTCATGCAGAAAAAACTTGTCCTTCTCTTCTCGGAATCGTTTCAATTCGCTCATAGAATCTCCGTCATGTTTTCTTTAGATTTTATCGATCTTCTCGCTGAAGATGGATAAGAGAGCGTAGTCCTTAGGGCGCTCAGATTGGGCGTCAATAGGATCTAAACAAACAGACGCTGTGATTGTAGATCATCTTACGTGACCGGGAGAGAAGATCGCAACCCAGATGTTAAACCACCCAGCGGATAGCCGATTAAATGCAGCCGTAGAAAAAAACAACAGGTCTGGAGTATATCTATCTCCTACGGGGCGTTAATAGTTCTCTAGCGTAATTCGCCTATGATAAAGCTATCAGATTTCCATAAGAGGTGACAAACAATGGCAAAGATTATTGGTATTGACTTAGGAACGACGAACAGCGTCGTCGCGGTAATGGAAGGCGGCGACCCGACAGTGATCACAACCGCGGAGGGCGGACGTCTATGCCCATCAGTGGTTGCGTTTACGAAAAATGGCGAACGCCTCGTCGGCCAGACGGCCAAACGACAGGCTGTTGTGAACTCCGAGAACACGGTTTACTCCATTAAGCGATTCATCGGACGACATTTTGACGAGGTCGAGGGCGAACGCGAGATGGTTTCCTTCGAGATAATAAAGGGGCCTGCGGGTGGCGCGCAAGTGAAGATACCGGCAACTGGCCGCGAATACACTCCCCAAGAGATCTCGGCGATGGTTCTGGCAAAGTTAAAGAAAGACGCCGAGGCATATCTGGGAGAATCGGTGACTAAAGCCGTGATTACGGTTCCGGCTTACTTCAACGATTCCCAGCGACAAGCTACCAAGGACGCGGGAAAGATCGCCGGGCTGGAAGTGATGCGGATTATCAATGAGCCCACAGCGGCGGCCTTAGCCTACGGCCTCGACAAGAAGGAAAACGAGACCATCCTGGTTTTCGACTTGGGCGGCGGTACCTTCGACGTAAGCTTGCTAGAAGTTGGCGAAGGCGTTGTCGAGGTGAAAGCGACGAACGGCGACACGCACCTGGGAGGCGACGACTGGGATCAACGGATCGTCATCCACATCGCCGAAGAATACAAAAAAGAACACGGGATCGATCTGCGTGAGGATAGGCAAGCGCTGCAGCGGTTACGTGAGGCGGCGGAGAAGGCTAAGGTTGAGCTCTCCTCGGTGACAGAGACGGATATCAACCTGCCTTTCATCACCGCAGACGCATCCGGCCCCAAGCACTTAACAATGAAGCTGACACGCTCAAAGTTTGACCAGCTAACCGAAGACCTCGTCGATCGCATCAAGGGACCTTTCAAGGCCGTGTTAAAAGATGCTAACGTCAAGATAGAAAACATCGATGAAGTTGTACTTGTCGGTGGGGCAACGCGTATGCCCATGGTGCAGGAACTTGTCCGTGAACTAACGGGAAAAGAGCCTCACAAGGGCGTCAATCCGGATGAAGTTGTGTCCATTGGCGCTTCTATTCAGGCCGGCGTGCTCGCCGGTGAGGTCAAGGATGTTCTGCTGCTCGATGTTACACCCCTCTCGCTGGGCGTAGAAACGCTTGGTGGTGTGATGACGACTCTGATCGAACGCAACACTACAATCCCGATCAAGAAGGCCGAAATCTTCTCCACGGCGGAGGACAATCAGACCGCAGTCGACATCCATGTTCTGCAGGGTGAGCGACCGATGGCACCTGATAACATGACGCTCGGGCGGTTTCGCCTTGAGGGCATTCCCCCCGCGCCGCGGGGTATACCGCAGGTTGAAGTGACGTTTGACATCGACGCAAACGGGATCATCAATGTGAAAGCTCAGGACAAAGCGACGGGAAAGGAACAGAAAGTAACCATCACGGCATCTACGAATCTGGACAAGGATGATGTAGAGCGGATGGTTCAAGAATCGAAATCCCACGCGGCTGATGATCGCAAGCGGCGGGAGTTGGCGGACGCCCGGAATGAAGGAGATTCGCTCGCCTACCAGGCGGAAAAAGCCCTGCGCGATTTGGGCGAGAAAGTGCCAGCGAATGATAGAGAGCAGATCGAAGCGAAAATCGCCGAGCTGCGCGAAGTAATTCAGGGCGAAGATATGTCGGAAATAAAGCGACTGACCGAGGAAGTAAACCAGGCCAGTCACGCCCTGAGCCAGCAGATGTACGCTCAGGAGGCTGAGCCACAAGCTGAAGAAACGGACAGCCAGGACAGCGCGGCGGACGATGAAGAAGTCGTCGAAGGCGAATTCCGAGAGGCTTAATCCATATCCCATTAGCGAGGGAAATGA
>JAUWDI010000066.1 GCA_030608865.1 Anaerolineales bacterium
CCCTACTGTGGTGTCGGCTGCCAGATCGACCTAAAAATAAAGGATGAGCGCATCTACCGCGTCGAGGCGCCCTTCGATGTCGCCCCGAATTACGGTCGGCTTTGCGTCAAGGGCCGTTTCGGCGTGGACTTCGTGCACCACCCCTCCCGTCTGACCCACCCATTAATTCGCAAGGATCTCGGGGCGCACCCCCGAAAAGCCATTGGCTTAGATGGCTTCCGCCAGGCGAGCTGGGAGGAAGCGCTTGAGCTCAGCGCCCGTCGTTTAGCCGAGACCGTTACAAAGCATGGCGGAGATGCGATTGGAACCTTCTGTTCAGCCAAAGCCACAAACGAAGACAACTACGTCTTCCAGAAGTTCGTGCGCGCCGTCTTGGGCACGAACAACGTCGATCATTGTGCCCGCCTATGTCACGCTGCTTCGGTGACCGGCCTGCAGATCGCCCTCGGTTCATCATCTATGTCGAATTCGATCGCCGAGATGAAAGACCTGGAGGTCTTCATCGTTACCGGCTCTAACACCAGCGAAACACATCCCGTCATCAGCACTTTCCTGCGCGAGGCGGTGGTAAAGAACGGGGCCAAACTGATCGTGATCGATCCGCGCCAGATCGAGATGACACAATTCGCTACAACCTGGCTGCGCCACAAGCCCGGCAGCGATGTAGCCGTGTTCCAGGCCATGGCCCACACCATCGTGAGCGAATCGCTGGTCAATCAGGAATTCATTACCGAGCGTGTCGAGAACTTCGAAACCTACACCCAATCGCTCGAGGGTTGCACACCCGAGTGGGCCGAGGGGGTCAGCGGTGTACCCGCTGACCAGATCCGGGAGGCAGCCCGGCTCTACGCCGGCGCCCGGAGTGCGGCCATCTACTGGGGCATGGGCATCAGCCAGAGCATCCATGGCACGGATAACACCTTGTCGTTGGCCAACCTGGCCCTGCTCACCGGCAATCTCGGCCGCCCCGGCACAGGCTTGAATCCCCTGCGCGGCCAAAACAATGTCCAAGGTTGTTCCGACGCGGGCGGTTTGCCCAATGTCTTCCCCGGCTATCAAAGCGTCGGCGATGATGAAATCCGCGCCAAGTTCGAGGCAGCCTGGAATACAACGCTCTCCTCCGAACCTGGCTTGACCACGATGGAAATGGTTGACGCCGCCGAGAGCGGCACCATCCACGCGTACTTCATCATGGGCGAGAACCCGATGATGAGCGAACCCGATCTGCGCCACGCCAGACACGTGATGGAGAGCCTCGATTTCGTCCTGGTGCAGGACATCTTTATGAACGAGACCGGTGAGTATGCCGATGTAATCCTGCCGGCAGCCAGCTTCGCCGAGAAGGACGGCACCTTCACCAACAGCGATCGGAGGGTGCAGTTGGTGCGCAAGGCACTTACCGCTCCGGCTGAAGCACGCTCGGATTGGGAGATCCTTTGCGATCTGGCAAAACGGATCGAGGCACTTCTCGAACGCGAGCGGAGTGCCGGTTTTAACTATGCATCCGCCAGCAAGATATGGGATGAGATGGCCAGCCTGACCCCGCCTTTCCAAGGCATCGATTATGACCGCATTCAGCGCGAGAGCGGTGTGCATTGGCCCTGCCCGACAGCGGACCACCCGGGTACACCGACGCTGTTCGCCGACAGCTTCCCCCGCGGGAAAGGTCGTTTAACACCGTTAACTTACAATCCCAGTGCCGAGCTACCGGATGAGGAATTCCCCTACTTTCTTTCCACGGGAAGGGTGCTCTACCACTGGCACGGCGGCACGCTCACGCGGCGCTCGAAGTTGGACGACATTTACCCCGAGCCAACCGTAGAAATCCACCCCGACGACGCCGGGGAGGTTGGCATCGCCGCGGGGGATTGGATTCGGGTGCGCTCCCGCCGGGGAAAGATCCGGGTCAAGGCGTTGATCACGGAACGCTCGCCGCGCGGCCTGGTCTTCATCCCCTTCCACTTCGCCGAAGCAGCCGCCAATGAGCTCACGCTCGATGCTCGTGATCCGCTAGCCAAGATCCCGGATTACAAGGTCTGCGCTATCGCGCTCGAACCGCTTTGAGCGTCCATTAATACCCCTGAGTAAGGTTGCCTTTTGAATGGCCTGAGAATATAAAGGCGCACATACTCATATCGCCGGTTGAAGAATTACAACAGACACACTCACGCGAAGGATAGGTCAAAATAATCAGCAATGGGAACGTTGACAATTTCCAAACAACAAGCCCGTCGTACTATTCTCGCCCATCAGGGCTTGTGGCCGCCCTATAAGTTGAAGGGCAAAGCCGGCGTGCTCGAGTACATTCATCGTGTTGGTTGCATTCAGTTCGACCCGCTGAACATCGTTGGCCGTAACCCAGAATTGGTGCTCCAAGCCCGCGTTTCGGACTTTCAACCTTTGATGCTGCAAGAGCTGCTCTATAAGGACCGGAAGCTTCTGGATGGGTGGGATAAGAATATGTCCATTTACGGTGTGGAGGACTGGCCGTATTTCCGCCGTCGTAGAGAAGCAGCGAAGCGCAACCCCGGCAGAAGCCCCGAACCCGTCCGCTCGATCTTGCCCCAGGTTCGCCAGGCGCTTGAGGAGCGCGGCCCTTTGTCTTCGATTGACCTGGATTTCAATCAGACCGTAGACTGGTCGTGGGCGCCGACACGGTTAGCCCGCGCTGCATTAGAGAGCATGTACTGGAGTGGCGAGCTGGTTGTTCATCACAAGGTAAACACTCGAAAAGTGTACGACTTTGCCAGCCGTCACCTTCCCGAAGATCTGCTATCGGCCTCCGACCCTAATGAGACAGAGGAGCAATTTCACGATTGGTATGTCCACAGACGTATCGGGGGCGTAGGGTTGCTATGGGATAAGTCCGGCGACGCATGGCTTGGGATGCCTGGAATAAAAAGCAAGGAGCGCAAGGCTGCCATTTCACGCTTGCTCAAACAGGGCAAAGTGGTAGAAGTGGGCGTGGATGGACTAAAGCTGCCCCTCTACATGAGAAGCGAAGACAAGATGCTCCTTAACAAGGAGCTGGATACTAGTGCCCCATTGTCACGAGCTGTCATAATGGCTCCCTTAGATAACCTGCTTTGGGACCGGCGCTTTGTAGAGGAGTTGTTTAACTTTCACTACGTTTGGGAAGTCTACAAGCCAGCTGCCGAGCGCCGCTATGGGTATTACGTCCTTCCCATCCTGTACGGCGACCGCTTCATAGCCCGGTTTGAGCCAGGACAAGATAAGAAGAATGGAACTTTGATCATCAAGAAATGGTGGTGGGAGCCTGGAGTGAAGCAATCACAAAGGATGCACAACAATCTTATCCAATGCTTCGAGCGGTTTCTCAACTACCTCGGCGCGGATACTCTCCATGTTGAAAACGCGGCTATTGAACAGGCAGGTTTGGATTGGTTGGCTTCTTCAGCTTGATAAGGACGATCGCAGGAGGATAACTAGAGGATATGAATCGAGAGAAAGGGTCAAGTCCGATTTATCGTGAAGTTCAGCAGTTCAGGCAAGTTTGGATTTGGGTTATTGTATCTGCCCTTTCTGGGCTGGTGTGGTATGCGGCGGTGATGCAGCTTCTACTACATCGCCCAATGGGTAGTAGCCCGATGACAGATATTATGTTGGTAATTTTCTGGTTCATCTTTGGCATTGGCCTGCCTGCGCTATTCTTCTTCAGCCGACTTGTCACCGAGGTGCGCGATGATGGAATCTACATTCGCTTTTTCCCGTTCCTTAGGACTGCGCACAGAATAGCCTTCACAGAAATGAAACAATATGAAGTGCGGACTTACCACTCTATCAGAGAATATGGCGGTTACGGCATCCGCTACGGCAGCAACGGAAAGGCTTACAATGTGAGTGGTGACCGTGGCGTGCAGATAGAACTATTGAATGGCGAACGGTTGTTGATAGGTTCACAACGAGCAGAGGAACTTTGGCGAGCACTGCAGGTGAAGATTGGCGAGCGACAAGGCGAGAGCGCCTAGGCCGCCGCCCGGCTGCACTCACACCGTTATGTACCCCTCGATGGAATCTATCAAGGAGAAACCTTATGGAAAACATTAACTCGCTGATTCCTTTTCTCGTCCCCATCGTCCTGCTGCAACTCGGGTTGATGGCCTTTGCCCTCGTGGATTTGATCCGACGCGAAAGAACCAAAAGCCCCAAGTGGGTCTGGGCGCTCGTTATTATCTTTGTCAATCTCATCGGCCCGATTGTCTATCTCGTAATCGGGCGGGAGGAATAAATGGCTGCAATTCGCGTCGAAGGTTTGCGGAAGGTTTACGGCCCGGTGCGCGCCCTTGATGGCCTGGATCTCACGGTGGAGCCAGGCACGGTCTTTGGTTTTCTCGGCCCCAACGGTGCCGGTAAGACAACGACCATCCGAATTCTCACCGGCCTGGCGCATGCTACCGAAGGCCGCGCTTGGGTAACGGGAACTGAAATTACCGCCAATGGTCATGAAGTCGCCCGCCGCATTGGCTATCTACCAGAAGAACCCGCGTTTTATCCCTGGATGACCCCTCGCGAGTTTTTGGACCATGTCGGGCGGATATTCGGACTTTCGACAAACGAACGCGCGGCGCGTATCAAAGAATTACTTGATCTAGTGGGGTTAACCGAGGTGGGCAAACGACGTATCGGTGGCTTTTCGCGGGGGATGCGCCAACGACTAGGTCTGGCACAGGCACTAGTCAACCGACCCGAAGTGCTGTTCCTCGACGAGGCAGTGAGCGCTCTGGATCCAGCCGGGCGCAAAGAAGTGTTGGAACTGATCGAGCGCCTGCGCGGGGAATGCACCGTATTTATGTCCACGCACATACTGGCGGACGTTGAGCGGGTGTGTGACACCATCGGCATCATCTCGCGCGGGCGGTTAGTTACCCAGGCGCCCCGCGAGGCTTTACTGGCCCAGTATGCGATTCCCGCTTTTGAGGTGGAGACCGAAAGCGGTTTTGAAGCACCGCTCAATGGCTGGGCCGAGGTTCTGCGCCAGATGAACTGGGTCCAATCCGTTTCAATCAGTGGACTGAAGGGCCGGGTCGTCGTCCATGAAATAGATACGGCTAAGCGAGAGCTGCTGCCTTCGGCCCTGCAGGCCGGACTGGTGCTGACGCGCTATGAAATGCTGCGACCATCGTTGGAAGAAGTTTTCTTGCGGCTGGTAGGCGAAGGAAGGGAAACATGATCTTCTTGGCTGCTCTTCGCAAAGAATTGCTAGAACAGTGGCGGACATATCGCCTGCTCGCGGTGGGGGTGGTATTGGTTATCTTTGGGTTATTATCGCCTTTGATTGCCAAATACACACCGGAGATAATCAAACTAATACCCAACGGCGAGGCCCTATCCCATCTAATACCTACACCAACGGCGATGGATGCGGTGACACAGTATCTTAAGAACATCGGCCAGTTTGGCGTCATCCTCGCTCTGCTGTTGACGATGGGCGCGATAGCTCAGGAAAAAGATAAGGGCACGGCTGCCATGATGCTGGTCAAGCCGCTGCCGCGCGCGACCTTCCTGGTCGCCAAATTCACGGCGCTGGCACTTACATTCACTGCCACTATCGCAATTGCGGGCGCGGCTTGCTATTACTACACATGGCTGCTGTTTGGTGCGCTTGATGCGCCGCGCTGGCTGGCACTCAACTGTTTAATGCTTGTGTATGTACTCGTCTTTGTCGCGCTGACCCTGTTCTGTAGCGTGGTGACCAAATCGCAGGCGGCGGCTGGGGGGCTGGCGCTTGGCCTGCTGTTCATCCTGGGGCTTACCGGCTCAATCCCGGGCTTGGGTGAATACCTACCAGGGCAATTGCTTGCGTGGGGAGGAGGGCTCATGGCGGGGCAAGTTGAGGCTTTCTGGCCAGCCTTATGGGTGAGTGTGGGGATCATTGTTGTCGCGCTAATAGGGGCAAGGCTCATCTTTGAAAGGCAGGAACTTTAACCCAAGCCTTACTTAACCTACACGCACAGTTTTTTATGCTGATGATCGTTTCACCGATTACCCTCGTTGTGGGCTTTGAGTGGTTGC
This sequence comes from Anaerolineales bacterium, assembly GCA_030608865.1. The sequence goes on from JAUWDI010000066.1 coordinate 6,034, forward strand.
CCGAAGTTGTTTGCCTCTACTATTTCTTGTCGTAGCC
>JAUWDI010000069.1 GCA_030608865.1 Anaerolineales bacterium
TTGGTGTTAATGATTCTCCTGGGCATCCCTCTGGTCATCGCTCCGCTCTACGTCCTCCGTCGACGATCTACCGCTGCTGTTCCCCGCGCCTCTATGCTCCTCTTTTTTGGCAGCTTGGGCGCCGGTTATCTAATGATCGAAATCCCCCTAATCCAGAGTCTGGGATTACCTCTTGATCAGCCCGCTCTCGCCCTGGCGACGGTTCTATTCATTCTGCTCCTCGCCTCAGGTTTGGGCAGCCTGATCTCCCCGCGATTATCGCTACGCCCCGCATTGCTTATTTTGATCTTGACTATCGCTATAGTAACGATCACCTTGCCCACCTTCATTCAGTGGATCCTACCTTTGCCGCTCTATGGGAGAATTGCGCTCTCCCTATTGATTCTTCTCCCTTTGGGTTTACTCATGGGTGTCCCTTTTGTGTCGGGCCTAGCCCACCTTGAAAGACAATCATCCCCTCTGATTCCTTGGGCGTGGGCAATCAATGGTGCACTATCCGGGGTGAGCGGTGTATTGGCGGCGATAATCGCCCTTTCGTTGGGCTTTCAAGCCACGCTTTTTACCGGAGGCTTGATTTACGTGGTCGCCTGGTTCGCTGCGCTGAAGCTCACACAGCAATGAGACATGTGCTTGATGCTCGGGACAAGGGGCTCTCTTCCCAATTGAGTGAAGAGCCATCCGCAGTAGGATCCCTTAATTAACGCGTGGGCCACCCCGATCGCCACGTTCTCCAGGCACCTGGCGCGGGTTGTTTTTCTTGCCACCCCGCCGGAAGCCTGGATGGTTAATGAACGGAATGCCGGAGAGCTTATGCAGAAATGGCGACCAGCGATGGATTGCTCCATCATCGAGTTTGAGCTACATTGAAAGTCAGATTTCAGAAGGAGTGTGACATGGCTGAAGAGAAAGAAGGTGCACAGCCCTTAGCAGATGAGGAACGCAGGAGCGGGAATAATCGCCGTTCCGGTGAAGATCGACGGCAGGATGACGATCCCAATTATCGCAGTCCAGAACGCCGCAATGGCGAAGAGCGGCGCTCGGGGGAGGATCGGCGGAAAGCAAGTCGATAATTTAGACCATATGAGTTGGCGGACATGGTTCATGGATCATCGTATCCCGCTCGAGTGAAGGGCACAAAGCGCACGCCGCCAAGACTGGCGGATTGAAATTCATCCGCCGACACGCGCGTAACTCGCCACAATTCCTGAATGCCGCCAATAGGTCCTACCGGGATCACAAGAACCCCGCCAATCTTCAACTGTTGAAGCAACGGCTGGGGAATATGATCGGGAGCAGCCGTCACAATAATCGCATCGAAGGGCGCTTCCTCCGGCCAACCGAAATATCCGTCTGCATTGCGAACATGAACACTCTCGTAGCCAAGTTCTTCCAGGCGCTGCTCGGCTTCCTTTGCCAGCGGTTCGATGATCTCTATCGTGAAAACTTCGAGGTCCAGCTCTCCCAGGACCGCCGCTTGATAGCCGGAGCCGGTCCCGACCTCCAGCACTTTATCTCCTGCCTCGACATCCAATTCCTGCGTCATTAACGCCACGATATAAGGCTGCGAGATCGTCTGTCCGTAGCCGATGGGAAGCGGGTTGTCCGCATACGCCAGCCGTTTATATTCCTCAGGGACAAACTGGTGCCGCGGGACTCGTCGCATCACCTCGATCACCTCAGGAGAGATAATCCCGTAGGCAATGACCCCTCGCTCGACCATCTGCTCGCGGGCTGCGGCATACAAATCGGTCTCTTCGGTGGCGGTAGCTTTCTGGAGCTCTCCTGTTTCTTGGGGAACGTCACCGATATCTTCGACAGCATGCTGTCGGCCGCGCAGAAATATCACTCCACCAACGAGGGCGATGACCAAGATAAGCACAACAAGGACGGTAAGCCGTTTAGACATCTCGACCTCCGCCCTTGATTGTAGTATGAATTAAATTAATTTATCGCCAATTCAACGGACTCTGTGTAAATATTAAAGCGCGGGGGATCATCAAAATGCTTCTTCACCGCGCATAGTTCCGCTGAACGGACCAGTGCTTCTTTATACTTCTCTGGAAAATTCTCAGGAACCTGGATCTCAAGATCAAACTGCTCTATCAATCCCGTTGCCGGATTAGAGTGTGTCTTTTGAATGATGCGAACGCCTTCTGTGGGCAACCCTCTCTGCTTCAAAAAACTCAGGACGTAGATCCCCGCGCAGGTCCCAAGGGATGCCAGGAAAGTCGCAAAGGGCGACGGCGCCGATCCTTCCCCGCCTCCCGGCGGGGATTGGTCCGTATTTATCGTAAACGATCCGAAGTGGGCATCTACACGCGCGCCTCCGGGAAAGGTGATTTCCATCTCCATAATGTTCTCCTTAAATTAATAATCACTTCTTCTTTGGATGCAGGAGAGCTCCCGAGGTTACACACTTCTACCATCTCTTTATGATGAGCTTGATTGGGTGAAGATAAAAAAAACAGGGCGGAGTGATCTGCCCGGTTTTTTCCTACAAGTTTCCTGGGTTACTTAGAAACCTAACCAGATTAAAGGCGCATACAGGATCTGTGGAAATAAAGAATCCATGATCCATAAGAATCCACCGCAAAATAGAACCAGGACGAAGCATCCCAGGCCCGCCAGAAGCCAGGGTTTCCCACCTTTCTTCCCCGGTGGCGAGGCTTCTTCCGCCGAGATCGGCGGCGATGCAGGTTGAGCTTGCGCGGCAGGTTGGGCAGCTGCCCCGGGAGCTTTCTTCGCGGGTTCTGCAGTTGCAGCTGGCTGAGCAACCGTCGCCGCTGCTTCCGGTGATGTTGCGTCGAAGGTTAAGGATACGGTTTCTCCTAGAGCAACCAAATCGCCCGGGTTCATCACCCGCGGCGCCACCAATCGTTCACCGTTGACAAAGGTGCCATTGGTTGAACCAAGGTCCTCTAGAACATACCCTCCAGGGGTACGGGTGATTCTGGAATGCTGTCGCGAGACTTCCGCGTCCCCAACAACGACGTCATTTGTCACATCGCGCCCAATGAGCGAGACCTCCTTGGTCAACTCGAAGACTGTTCCAGGATTCGGTCCAGTGCGAACGATCATGCGGAATTCTGATGACATCGCGCCTCCTCATTACGTACGCGATAGTGTACAAGCTGGTTAATACCGAGTCAACTACCTTTCTGATTCAAAGGGCGCACACGCAACCGTATTCCATCTACACCGATGATATCAACCCTCTCCCCGTTTGTAATTTCATCATCCTCGTTCTCAAGGATTGCGCTCCAGAGTTCTCCGCCAACCTGAACCGTCCCCCCGGGCGAGAAATCCGAACGTGCTTCGGCTGTGCGCCCCACCAACGACATGGCGCCAACTTCAACCGGTTTAATTTGAGCGCGAATCACAAAGCTCAAGATTGCCAAAAAGCCAATAGCGATCGCGATGCCAGTGCCAACTACAAGGGGGACAGAAACACGCCAAAAGGACGGCGTTGAAGGTGAATTAAACAGGACCAGAAAGCCGATGACAAACGATGCTAAACCCGCCACCGTTAACACCCCATGTGTGGGTGCTTTAATCTCTAGTATAAAGAGCACAAAGGAGGTGAGGACGAAAATCAATCCAAACCAGTTCACAGGCAGGACCCCGAGACCATAGGTTCCCAGTGCCAGGCACACGACTCCGATAAAGCCGGCGATCCAACCGCCTGGCGAAGAGATCTCGATCAAGATAGCCTGAACCCCAACCGAAAGCAGCAAGAAGACAATGTTTGGATTAGTCAGGACTTGTAGAAATTGCTCAATGTAATTTTGGCGGATCTCCGTGACGATCGCATTTTCCGTATGCAATATACGCTCCCCATGCGCATCAACCTTCTGGCCGTCAATTTGATCAAGGAGCATCTCAATATCGTCGGCGATGAAATCGATCAAACCAGCGTCAAGCGCTTCTTGAGCGGATACCGCCTTCGCAGAGTCAATCATCGCTTCAGCCAGGTTTGTGGCTTCTTCCCCCCGAGGTGCGACCAAGCCCCTTATCGTAGCTTTGAGAATCTCCTTCTCCTTAGCTTCAATCGTATCGCCGAGGTCCTCACCCTGCATCCCAACCGGGCTCGCGGCCCCGATTGCGGTTTCAGGCGCCATCGCCGCGAGATGCCCGGCGAATGTGATAATTGCGCCTGCACTCCCGGCAATCGCTCCTTGCGGGGCGACGTAAACCACTACCGGGATATGGCTTCCGCGGATCGCTTGCACCATCCTGTTCATGAGATCAATGGACCCGCCGGGTGTGTCGATCTGGAAGATGAGCGCCTCGCCGCCTTCCCGCTCCGCCTGCTCAATCCCCCGTTCAAGGTACTCTACCATCGTGGGTGTTAAGGGCCCCGTTGCCTCCAATAAAAATACACGACCACCACCCTGCGCATTTACGCTCATCGGCATGATAAGCGCTACAAAAAGCAGAGAGATAATCGTGATGACTATCCTTCGAGACACTGTGCACCTCGTAATTTCGATTATATCCTCAAAATAGCTCGATTTTCACAGCTTGTCATGGTTTATGTCTGCTTTATAATCTCTTTAGACATAAGAATGCTTTAAAAATACTAAACGCTCGGATTAAGGACTAATCATGAAACGCATAGAGTGTTCTGAATTCCGCGATGAAGAAGGCGTCATCAGTCTGGAAAGCCGTATTAGGGGAACTTTGAAGCACGGTACAAAGTGGTATGGCGAACTGGAAGCCCAGAATGAAGCCTATGAAAAGTTAGGTAATACACTTGGCCACGATCATCTAGCTATATTCAACTTACCGCTTCCCGGCTCGGCGACCACAATTCCGATGCTGCTCCTCAGCCCGCAAGGTGTGCGTGTGATAATACCGAGCCCACTCGTCGGTGTTTATCGAGCGAAGGGTGAGGCTTGGATGAAGTACGGTGGTGGTCGATCACGCCGCTTCTCACCTGTCCGCCCGAATCTGCAATCTGGCGTTCTGGCGATGGCGCAGGAAGTTCACGACTACCTGCGGGAAAAGGGTTACGCTCTCCCAGAAGTCGAGGCGATCCTGCTCTTCACGAATCCCAAGACCCATGTCGACACCGCCGACCCGAAGGCGCGTATTGTCCAGGCTGACGCCATTGACCATTTCGCCGCAAATGTGAATCAATTTCAAGCCATTATGAACCAGGATGACATCCTTGAGTTAGCTGAAGTTCTGACCAAACCAACCAGACCTAAGCCAGATCCCATTCCTGAGCCTGTCCCAGAACCGGAGCCGGAACCCAGACCCGTCGACCCCATCCAACTACCCGAGGATTCCCCCGTCGAATTGGATGCGGCTTTCGATATGGATGGTTCTGCGCTCACCCCGCGGAGTGAGCGCTCCTTGAAGCGCAGCCGCTTCCCCTTCTCTCGGCGCCAGCGGATCCTCCTTGGTGTTTTGGTGTTCTTCGAAGTCATGATCCTGAGCATCCTCACCATTCTGGTGATTTCTTACACCTTTTACGGTTAGGTTCGCCCACGACACAGGAGCCTTATTTGCCGCCTCTCCTCTCGATCATCGTGCCCGCCCACAATGAGGAAAATCGACTGCCGCAGAGCGTAGAGGCGATTCTCGAATTCGTCCATGCTCAGCCCTACGAGTCCGAAATCATCATTGTTGAAAATGGAAGCTCGGACCACACAGCGCAGATCAGCCAGGATTACGCAGCCCGCCATCCAGAGATTAAAGCGCTTCAGGAACCAGTCGCCGGGAAAGGATTGGCTGTCCGTAGAGGTATGCTTGCAGCAAAAGGTGATTTTCGTTTTATCTGCGATGCCGATCTCTCAATGCCCATCGATGAGGTGAACCTCTTTCTCCCTCCCCAGGCCCCTCCCTTTGATATTGCCATTGCCTCGCGTGAAATTCCCGG
>JAUWDI010000119.1 GCA_030608865.1 Anaerolineales bacterium
AAATTGTGTGGGGGACCTCGCGGATTTACAGTACCCAGAACATAAGTAAACCGTTGGGCCGACCCGTGTGTCGGCCCAACGCCCTCTTGAAACCTGCTATCCCCAACCTTCCGCAGGTTCGAAACCTGCGGGAGGTTTAACGCGCGTACCTGATAGCGCAGGCTGCGCCTGCGACCTGAAGCAAAGCTTCCGCACTCCACATACAACCAACAACCTACATTCTATGAGAGCTGCTGCGTGTTCCTTAGAGACGTCCCTTCGAAACGTAAAGCCGAATCGATCGTTGTCAGGGGGTGTGGGGGCAGACTACTGCACCCACGTCCCCCTTGGGGGACATAGGGGGGAAGAAAAGAAAAAGCAACTCATCATATCTGCGGATTCCGGCATATAAAAGGTCCATCAACTGAGGTATCCGCGTTTATGTCACCTTTACACACACTGATCTACGTCAGCACATCCACCTTCACGGTCACCCGCTCCAGCTCCTCGTTGAGAACATCCACACCCAACCCGGGCTTATCGGGCACATCAATCGTACTGTCTGAATTGAGCGTAAAACGCGGTTCAGCGATATCAGGGTCGTAGTAACGATCACTTGCTGAGATGTCGCCGGGAAATGTAAATCCGGGGAGTGAGGCGAGCGCAAGATTCGCCGCGCGGCCAATTCCTGTCTCCAACATGCCTCCACACCAAACAGGAACCCCTTCCCTGACACAACGATCATGAATTGCAATCGCCTCTGTTAACCCACCAACACGACCGGCTTTGATATTGATCACCCTGCATGCTTCGAGGGCGATTGCCTGCCCCGCATGGCGCTGATTGCGAATTGACTCATCCAGGCAAAGGGGAGTATTGAGTTGCTTTTGAAGCTCAGCGTGATCAATCAGATCATCCTCTGCCAAAGGTTGCTCGATCATGGACAAAGCCAATGAGTCGAGATCCTTGAATAGGGGCGCATCACTTAACGCATACGCTGCATTCGCGTCGACCTGGAGATTGATATCGGGGTAACGATCCCGGACTGCTTGTGCTACTTCCAGGTCTGCACCGGGTTTAATCTTAATCTTAATCCTGTCATACCCAAGTTGTAGATACTCTCCCACCTTCGTGATCATCGCCTCCGGGTTCTCCTGGATCCCAACGGATACGCCTACGGGTACGCGGTGTTTCTCCCCTCCAAAAAGCTCTCTAAGGCATTTCCCATCAAGCTTGCCTCGAATGTCCCACAATGCCATTTCAAGCCCAGCACGAGCGAGTGGGTGCCCTTTGTAAGCCTGTAAACGCTGCTTTAGCTCACGTGGGTGTGAAATCGGCCTATTGAGGATGGCCGGGATGAAGAAATCCCGCAGGATATGCCAGGCAGTTTCCACAGTCTCATAAGAAAATCCAGGCACACGGGTTGCGACACACTCACCCCACCCGTCTAACCCTTCTGAGTAAACTCTCACAAGAAGACATTCTCGGTCGAGCTCTTCCCCGAAGGATGTGATGAAGGTGTTCCCTAATCTCATTTTGACGTGATGTAACTCGACGCGTTCGATTCGCATTAACCTAACTTCCCTTCTCCATGCGTGAGCACATAGTAGGATCGAGGCGGTTCCTCACCCTTGAGGAACAGGAAATCAGTAACAAGATAACCTGCGGTGAACAAGGATGTGAAAACCTCCCGTGAGTGCTCCCGCCAGCGCTTGGCGGCACCTAGATCGAATTGTTTCAGTGCGTGAAAATCAGGTGGGATCTCCACCAATGCGATCACCCCTTCGGGAGCATTGATTGCCTCACCCGGGTACAGGTGACCTGCATCATCCAGAATCGAAGGGTTCACTTTCTCCGCGCCAGCTTCGAGATAGTGTGCCATGGTGAGCGGCTTACGCGCCTTTTCAAAACGAGAGGAAACACGGTGAGAGGTTACCCACCAATCCACCTGAAATCGATCAGATTCTACGCCCGTGTTCAATGCATCGCGCATCTCTCCGTAGGCTCGCTGGATGTATGTATCACATACGGCACCAAGCCGTCGAATATTCAAATACGCGTTTCGAGAGAGCAGCGGGTCATACGTCCATGTAACCAGGCGAATTCCCTGCCTGAGAACCTCTTCCCGTTGAGCCCGCTTCAACGCAAAACCGATACCGCGATCTCGGTACGCAGGGTGCACGCCTACCTGGTGCGAACAATGCTTCAAGCATGTCATCGCAATGCGATCCGGGTTCTCCGAATCAGTGCCCAGAAATCCCATCAGATAGCCGACCATTTTGCCTTGATCAAAAGCCCCCAACATGGCGCCACCATTGTGACTGATTGCCATTGAAAGATGGGCAGGCACAATATCAGTCTCACTCCCCGGCCATACGATTCGCTGTAAATCTTCCGCTTGCACCATTTCTTCGTACAAGAATAACGACCGTATCTCAATCCCGTCTTTCATCTCTCTACTTCACCTCTTAGAAAACTGCCGTCGCAGCAGTTCCCAACCCCAATTTTTCTCACGGAGGTGATCGAGCCGATCCTCCATTCGTGTCGGTGAAAGACCGAATAATCGAGGTAAGGTGTCCAAATCGGTCGTCCGGTTCACCGCAAGATAATCAAGTAAATTTGTCGAGACCGGAGAATATCGTAGAGCCCTCTCCATCAACCAGGAAACCCCACGTAAATACGGCGGGCGTGTTGGAATAATGATGCGGGTGATACTTGCTGCACGCATTACCATTGTAACGATCTGTCGAAGCGTAAAGTACTCAGGGCCGCCGAGTTCGAATGTGCCACCCTTTGTCTCCTCCTCATCTAAACTCCAGCCAATGCAAGTGGCGAGATCTTCAACCCACAAAGGCTGCATGACAGTCGATCCATCGCCCGGAATTGGGAAGAACAATGGCGATCCAGCCATGAGCATCGCCAATGAGGTTGTTAAGCTGTCATCAGGGCCAAAGAGGACCGCCGAACGCAAGATCGTGAAAGGTAAACTCGAATTACGGATATGGTTTTCTGCGATTGCCTTCGCCCGAATTTGAGGATACGCTGATGCGGGATCTGCTCCCAGCGTGCTCTGGTAGATGAAGCGTTCAACACCGGCCTCTTCTGCAGCTTTAACAAGCACCCTCGTCCCTTCGGCGTCAACGATCTCAGGGTCATCAAAGGTGTGACCTAGTCCTGTCCCAGCGAGGTGGATCACGGCGGAGACATCTACCATTGCTGCTCGGATTCCCCGTTCATCGTCCAGTGATGAAAGCGCGACATCCACGCTTACGCCTGGAGGAAGCAATGGAGATTCTATGGCAGGCTCAAGGAGCGTACGGATCGAATAACCATATGTTGACAGGTTTCTCAGGACCGCTCTGCCGATAAAAGTTGTTCCTCCTGTCACTAAGAGCATGGAATTCCTCGAACCTCACTTCTTGTGAGATCTTTAGTAAACGAAAAAATGTTATTTAGTCAATCTTCAAATTAATGTATAACTGTAGCAGATTTTAGCATAGGGTCATTTATTCTGAGCGCACCTAAACTCTGTAAATCGTGTTATGTACAAACAGGGACAGTAAATAAACCATCGATTAGGAGGGTGACGTGTCACAGAGACGCGTAGTTATCACGGGAATGGGATGCATCAGTCCGCTTGGTAATGATGTCCAGAGTACCTGGAGAGCAGCGCTAGCCGGCGAATCGGGTGTCGGGTTAATAACTCACTTCGATACTATAGATTTCCGAACCCGTATCGCCGCTGAGGTTAAGGGGTTTGACCCGGTCCAATCTATCAACAAGCGCCTGGCTCGGCGAACGGACCGCTTTGCGCAATTCGCGTTGGAGGCAGCCGCGCAAGCGGTAGAAGATTCTGGATTATCCATTGATGACGGAAACCGCGACCGGATCGGCGTAATCATGGGAAGCGGCATTGGCGGGGTTAGCACAATCTTCAATGCAAGTTGGAAATACCTCGATAGTGGACCCAAGCGTGTGAGCCCGCACTTGATCCCCATGATGCTCCCCGACTCCGCCCCCGGGCACATCGCCATTGCCCACGGCTTGCGAGGCCCGAACATGACGATCGTGACTGCATGCGCTTCCAGCGCGAATGCAATTGGAGAAGCGACAGAGATGATCCGGAGAGGTGCAGCCGATGCCATCCTCGCCGGTGGAGCAGAGGCAGCGATCATCCCCGTTGCACTCGCCGGGTTTAACTCGATGAAAGCGATCTCCACCCGCAACGATGCCCCT
>JAUWDI010000053.1 GCA_030608865.1 Anaerolineales bacterium
ATTAAGTACGACTAAATCGTTGACTTTCAATACCGCATCGCCAATCTTTGGGGGATTTTTCTCAACGCCGAGTTGAACCTCTCGCCCCACCATCATCTCCGCCAACTTGCTTTTGCTTGCCTTCTTCGGAGTCGTCGTACCCACCATTTTCCCCCGGCGCAGGACGGAAATGCGATCGGCAACCTCTAGCACCTCGCGTAATTTATGGGTGATAAAAATGATCGATTTACCCTGCTCCGTCAGCGAATTCATAATTTTGAAAAGCTCGTCCGCCTCCTGCGGCGTCAACACAGCCGTCGGCTCATCAAAAATCAAGATGTCTGCGTTGCGATAGAGGAGCTTAATAATCTCAACCCGCTGCTGGACACCTACGGCGATATCCTGCACATAGACATCAGGATCAACTTCTAGATGGTGCTGTTCCGAGATCTCACGGATACGATGTGCAGCGGAGTCACGATCTAGAAAATCACCATAACGGAGTGACTCCTCCCCTAACATCACATTTTCTGTTACTGTGAATACAGGGATGAGCATGAAATGTTGATGGACCATTCCGATGCCTTCGGCGATGGCATCTCCCGGGTCGTGAATCTCAACCTTCTTGCCACGAACAATCACATCACCATCATCCGGTTGATACAACCCATAAAGGATGTTCATCAACGTCGTCTTGCCGGCGCCGTTCTCGCCGAGCAAGGCATGAATTTCGCCTTCATTCAGGGTCAGATTGATATTATCGTTCGCAAGTACGCCGGGGAAACGCTTGGTGATATTGCGGAGTTCGAGGACGGGTTCCATGTTCACCTAGGGATCCTGTTGAGTGATTGAGCGGTTAAGGCTACCGCTGGATATAGGTTGAATTCTATACTATGGGGGCTAATTTACACAAATCGCTTTTTTTACAAAGAAACAGCGCTGATAATCACTAAATGTCGAACGAGAGTGGAAAACATTGCTGCTGCGCTTTAAAATCGACAGGGGCCGGTTTATTCTTCCCGGCCCCTGTTGTATTACGTTCTCTTACGCCAGATGGCGTCTTGCGAAGTTATCTTACGGAGTCGCCGAAAGTTCACCGGCGATTAGCTTCGCTGAGACATCGTCGAGTTCGGCCTGAAGGTCAGCCGAAACCATGTCCGCTAGATCATGGAACGGCGCAAGTCCAACACCGCCGTTCTCAAGCGTACCAATGGCAAGTCCACCCGCGAAGCTGCCATCGATTACGTCCTTGATGACGTTCAGGGTTGTGACGTCCATGTTCTTGAGGACTGAGGTAAGCGTGATCGGGGCATACTGTGGATTGGTCAACACCCAGTCTGCATCCACCCCGACGATATAGGTGTCACCGCGCTCCTCTACCGCTGCCGCTGTGCCAAGGCCAACGGGTCCGGCGACGGGCATGATGATATCCACACCCTCATCCATGAGCTGCTCGCCCATGAGGCGTCCATCTTCGAGGCTCTCGAAGTTGTTGGTGAAGAGCCCTGTCTGCGTGACGGCGTCCCAGCCGAGGACTTCCACGCTCGTCCCGTGGACCTCGTTATAGTACGCTGCACCAAGAGCAAAGCCATCCATAAAGACAGTCACTGGCGGGATCTGAATGCCACCGAAGGTGCCGATCTTGCCGGTTTTGCTGACGCCGGCGGCAGCATAGCCAGCCAGGAAGGCGGCCTCTTGCGTGTTAAAGACCTGTCCCACAACGTTCGCGAAAGTCGGATCATAGGCGTAGTCGATAATGGTGAATTTCTGATCAGGATACGTCTCTGCGCCTGCGGCGGTGGCGTCACCGAGCAGGAAGCCGACGGTTACGATCAGATCACAACCCTCTTCGACGAAGGCATTGATGTTCTTCTCGTAGTCGGTTTGTTGCTGAGACTCGAGGAACTTACCCTCAACCCCGAGTTCGCTTGCATCTTCGACACCCTTCCAAGCTGTAGCATTGAAGGATTTATCGTCGATACCGCCAGTATCCGTTACCTGGCAGACCTTAAGCGTGGGGGCTGCTGGCTCTTCAGCTACCGGTTCCTCCGGCGCAGGTGTCGCTGCTGGAGCACACGCAACAAGTACAAACGCTGCGATGATAAGAAGCGACATAACGGCAAATAACTTCTTCTGCATGTTACATTCCTCCATTAGAATGTTGCGGCGCGAAAAATCTTTTCTTCTCCCAAATCACCTCGTTCACAAACCTCAACGTTGCCGCATTGTTACGTTAGGTTTGTGACCTCGCAATAATAGCACGAGACAACGCTAGTTGCAATGAATCGCCACTCACGTGCTCGATAGTTTATTGGACTGTTGCCATGATGATGAACGGTGATCACACCTGCTCATCTGGCGCTGTAAGATCGCCGTAATCAAGGACCTCTCTTGGTTGCGAGCCGCTTTTCGCGGGGCCAATAATGCCACGCTCTTCGAGTTGATCCACGAGCCGTGCGGAGCGTGTGTACCCAATCCGCAGATGGCGCTGCAACAGTGAGATTGAAGCACGCCGCACCCCGCGAATGACCGAAACAGCTTCGTTAAAGAGTGGGTCGAGGTCATCATCTTCTTCGGCCATCTCGTCCCATAGCGGTGCCTGTTTAAGATCGACACCTGGCGGAATACTGTCAATAGGTGTCACGGACTGTTCCTCGATCTCTTCTCCCAAGTTAGCGATCTTCCAGTATTGGATTAGTCGGTTTAACTCATCCTCGGAGACATATGCTCCCTGCATACGGATGGGTGCCGACGCATCTGGTGCCTGAAAGAGCATATCCCCTCGCCCGAGAAGTCGTTCAGCGCCCGGTTGATCCAGGATAACGCGGCTGTCGACGGAGGATGCCACGGCGAAGGCAATGCGTGACGGGAAGTTGGCTTTAATCAGGCCGGTGACTACGTCCACGGAAGGTCGCTGGGTGGCAATGACCAGATGAATGCCCGTCGCCCGTGCGAGCTGCGCCAAGCGAGTGATCACCATCTCCGTCTCATGAGGCGCCAGCATCATAAGGTCCGCTAGCTCATCGATCACGACGACGATGTAATGCATCGATCGCCCCCCCGATTGATGCACGCGCCGGTTGTAGTCACCGATATTTCGTACACCTACTTGGGCGAAGAGATGATAGCGGCGATCCATCTCGCGCGAGACCCATTGCAGCGCTGACACCACACGCTCCAATTCAACAACCACGGGAGCCATAAGATGAGGGATGCCGTTATAGTATGTCAATTCAACCCTCTTCGGATCGACCATGACAAACTTAAGTTCATCGGGTGTGTTCTGAAGCAGCAGGCAGGAGATGATGGCATTCACGCATACGGATTTTCCTGAGCCCGTTGTGCCGGCGATTAGCAGATGCGGCATGGCTGCGAGATCGGCAATGACTGACCCGCCCGACACATCGATCCCTAACCCAAGCTTCAGCCTGGTGCGCATCTTCTGAAAATTCTGCGCTTCGATCACATCACGCAGCGCAACTAACGAAACATCAGTGTTGGGGACCTCAATACCTACGTAACCCTTGCTCGGCACGGGCGCTTCAATCCGAATCGAGGGTGCGGCAAGCGCTAGAGCAAGGTCATCCGCCAGAGATGAAATTTTGCTCACTTTAACCTTCGTGCGCCGCCCTCCACGTCCTTCGATAAAATCCGGTTCAACTCCAAATTGAGTGATCACTGGGCCGCGATTTATCTCAACAACTCGCGCGGGCGCACCAAATACTCGCAGCGTTTCCTCGATCAATCGGGCACGTTCACGGTCGAATGTTTCATCAGCCCTACTTACCGCTCCCGGCTCGAGTATCTCTGCCACCGCCGGCAGCATCCACTGCCGCTGTGGACTAACCTCCACCGCTTCAGTCTGGAGAGATGCCGGTAGATCCATTCCCTGCTGAGGTTGAGCCGCTTCCGGTTGGATCGATGGGGCGATATCCAGGGCTTGCGGAGGGGTGTCGGTAGTTCGGGCATCCGTCTTGGATTGAGATAATGATGGGATGCTCGTGAATTGCTGGCGAACCCAACCCCAACCCCTTAGCGCGTAATCTACCACTTCAGGAAGCGAAATCCCGATGATGAAAGTGATTGAAACAAGCAGCCATGCCGCGATAACAACAAACGCCCCGCCAACTCCCAGGCTGCTAACCAAAAGAGCGTAGATCGCAGCGCCGATGATCCCTCCGCCGCGCCCTTCTTGAGCGATAGCCCTTCCTATTGTAAATGTCGTCGCCCCAAGCAACGCATGCATGAGAACCAAGATGAGCAGGAATAATGAGACCGCACCTACAATCCTTTCTGGTTCAAGTCCCGGTAAACGACCACGAAGTTTCCTTAAGAGGATCCCTGCTCCACCCAGGATCAACGCTAGAGGCACGATGAATGTCCCCCAGCCAAAGGTCTGTTGAAGCAAATTAACCCACACGTTTCCGATCAAACCCTGATGTGTGGTGAGCAGGCTCAGAATCGTCAAGAAGCCGACTACGAGCAGAAATAGCCCGAGCAGGTTGGTTTTCCGTTCACGTGTGAGGATGCCCTGGAGTGAAAAAACCGCGCCAAGTGAATTACGAAACGATGCTATGAAATTCCCCGAGGTGCGACTTTTCGCCGTTTTTTTACGGCTCTTTGACTTCGAGGTACTCTTTCGTCGACTTCGAGTGGATGTTTTTTTCGCCACTTCCGTCTCCAAGCGTGGCGATTATAGCATAGCGCCCGCGAATGTTCGCACACCATGCTAAAATCTAACCATGGTGCACTCCGAGCCAACTGATCTTCTCAATCGTGTCCACTTCCTTCGCCACCTGACACCCGAAGAGCGTATTGAGCTTGCAGAAGTGCTGCCGCGCGAGACATACGCAGCGGGTGAAACCATCGTAGCACAAGGGGGACCTCCGGATTCCTTATACATCATCCTGGAGGGTGAAGTTGAACTTCTCCATGGCGAGGAAGACGGTGAGCAGGATTCACTTGGACACCTGGTTGCGGGAGACACAATCGGCGCGCTCGAGATGATCTACCGTCAGCCACGCCCGGCTACAGTTCAGTCAATTGAGTCCACTGTCGTTCTGCGGTGGGATCGCCTCCTCCTCACTCAATTCATGAAGACTCAACCGGCTGCGCTGAAAGGCTTACAATTCGTCGCCCAAAGCCACAAACTCGCAAAAAAACTTCGCTTTTCCTGGCTCAGAGAAGGCGAGATGATCTACGCTCTCGCCCGCAGACACTCTTTCGTGCTCTTTCAACGGTTGACCATCCCTGTGCTCATGATCGGCGGCGCTTCCGCACTCATCCTGTGGGCGCTTCTGGGCGACATCACCCTCCCCCTGTGGGGCGGATTTGGCCTTGGATTAGCCGGAATCCTCTTCGGCATTTGGCAGTGGTTGGATTGGACCAATGACTACTATATCGTGACCGATCGCCGCGCTGTCTGGCTAGAGAAGGTGATTGGCATCTACGACAGTCGCCGCGAGGCGCCGCTGCATACAATCCTCTCCATCAGCGTCGAAACTGAAGTCGCGGGGCGCATGATGGGATTCGGGGACGTCGTGATTCGTACGTATACCGGCAAAGTCGTATTCCAAAGTGTTGGCGAAGCCCAAACGATTGCTGCCTTGATCGGCGCGAACTGGCAGCGCCAGCGCGCAAAACAGGACCAAACTGACCGCGTGTCGCTGGTTGAAGCACTGGATCAGCGCCTGCAGGATGAAGAGCCCCAGATCGTTGAAGAGAGCCTTACATCGCTGCCAGATGAAATCGAATCCCCAGCAATTCGAGGGGTGGGACGTTGGGGGTTTAAGGTTCGTTTTGAAGATGAGGGCACAATTACCTACCGAAAACACTGGGCCCAATTGTTGCGCGAGATCAGTATTCCCTCATTGTTATTTATTGTTGTAATCGGGTTTGTCGGCGCGCGTCTTGGTGGCTTGGTATCCTTTCCCTCTCCCAATATCTTCCTGCCCATAAGCATCGCTGCGATTGCGGCGATTTGTGTTTGGTGGATATACCGATACGCAGATTGGGCGAATGACATCTACCAAATCACCGCTCAGCACATCATCGATATTAATAAAAAACCTCTCGCCCGGGAGGAGCGCAAAGTGGCTCCAATTGAGAACATCCTTGGTACGGAGGTCGATCGCAAAGGCGTGTTTGGCATCCTGTTTAACTTTGGCGACGTGGTTGCGAATGTTGGCATAGCCCAGTTCGTCTTTCGGGGGGTTTACGACCCGGTGACAGTTCAACAGGACATCGTCCACGCGCAGGAAGCCCTGATGCTTCGCAAAGCAGAACAAGCACGCTTCAAGCGACAGAGTGAAATGGTAGAATTGTTTGATATTTATCACGACAAATACACCCAAGGAGACTCCGAAGACGAAGACGGAGATTCGCAGCACTATGGCAATTCGCGAGATCGTTACCCCACCTAACCCGACCCTGCGCCAACGCGCTCAAAAGGTCCACCGAATAACACCAGAGATTGGACAACTCATCGATGATTTAGTTGAGACGATGCGAGTCGCGCCAGGCGTCGGCCTTGCCGCACCCCAGATAGATGTCGGTTTACGGGTGATTG
>JAUWDI010000183.1 GCA_030608865.1 Anaerolineales bacterium
ACGCTCCTCAAAGACTGGCCTGGCTGGTTTCATCGACCGCCCGCGGAGCGTAAGTGTGCTCGCTTTAATCCACCTTGCCGGGCTGCCAGATGATCAGATTACCCAGGAAACGCTACGCCTGACTCCTTTCCGCGGTTTGACGGACCGGGCGATTTTCACCAAATTGCTGCCGCCCGGTCATCGCAGCGGGCTCTTCATTTCTGCATCACCCTTAAATCGCGATTTCCGCACAGCCGGTCATGAAGTCTATTTCTTTTATCTGAATACTGGTGCCGACGGCACGGTTGTGCGCGTCGAAATCCCAATCTGGGTCGCGCAAGATCCCAAACTGCTCAATCGCGTTCATGCCGGTATTTTGAAGGATTGCCAGACGACAGGAGGGTTCCCCTATACGCTGGTGCGAGCCCATGAGCTGGCAGTTATCCCTGCGCAAGAGCGAGCTGCTTTCGAAGACATTCTGCAACGGACACTCCTCGGGCACGGTCTGCGCCCTACACAATCTCAAAAAGCGCTTACAAAACAGCTCACCGGACAGCGGAAACAACACAGGTTATAACAGGAGGATTGATGCCGGAATCGCCAATGATGATCGGGCGCGTGACACGCTGTAGTACACGTGGATTCGTGGGCGCCATGCAAATATCCGAGAACACGCTCCCTGTGTTCGGCTCTCTTTGTCAGGCGGAAGCGCAAGGCGGGCGCAGTTACGTTGTCGGGTTGGTGTACGACATCAGCATCACGGATGACCAGTTCGCCCGGCAGTTAGCTGCGCTTGATGAAGTTCCGCAAGAACAAATCGCGGATGGACAAATCAACCGCCAGGTCCCCGTTGAATTCAGCGCTTTGGCCGTCGGCTTCCACGATGATGATGGATTTCATCAATCCCTGCCCCCACAACCACCGCTAACATTGGCTTCGGTCTTCAGCATGGTGCCCAGAGAAGGGGTTGATTTCACCTCGGAGCTTCATTTCCTGCAGATGATTCTGAACGCGCCTCAACTCCCTGTCGACGAACTTCTCGCAACCACTTTGCGGTTGTCTGCGCAAGCGAGGCCTGAAGAGGAACGCGAGCGGTTTCTGCTTCAAGCCGGGCGTGAAGTTGCCCGTTTGCTCGCACAGGACCTCACTCGCCTGGAGAACATCCTGCGCGGTCTGCGCGTCAAGGAGTAAGACTATCCTTGACCACTTACCCCGCACCCAGTGATATTGAACGCAAGAGGATAATAAATGTCAGACTCATCTGAACTCGACGCCTATTTCGGTCCCAAACGAGATGAACGCCCTCTCGGAATTGTCCTGGACGGGTCGCTTTCCGCCGGTCTGCAGGTGAAATTAGATCCGCGATATGCTATCGAGAAACTCGCCGTAGGCCGATATGTCGTCGTCCAGAGCCGAAAAACCGGCAGCACCTTCTTTGGAATCATCACCGATATCGCTCTCGGAGCAACAACGCCTGACCTACTGCATCATCCGCCCGATGCAGCGGACACTTTCCTTCTCGATGTGTACTCCGGCGGTGTAGCCTACGCGACACTGCACGTCAGCCCGATGTTAATGCTCGATGAGGAGGACGATCAGCCCCGCCCTATTAAAACGATCCCTTCTCATTTCTCAGCCATCTATGAGGCAACGGCGCAGGATGTCGCCCGCGTATTCGGGGAGGAGGACGATGAGCACTTCTACATCGGTACGCCGCTGGACATGGAATCGGTCCAGGTCAATCTCGATCTAGGCAGGTTCGTCGAGCGCTCATCCGGAGTATTTGGCAAGACAGGCACTGGAAAATCGTTCATCACCCGCACAATTCTCGCCGGCATCATCCGCTCAGGTCTGGCGTCGACGCTGATCTTCGACATGCATAACGATTACGGTTGGTCGGTTAAGGACGAGAGCGGTCGTGAATACAAAGGATTGAGGCAGCTCTTTCCAGATGGGCGCGTTAGCGTGATCACACTTGACGAGGCTACCTCGCGTGCCCGCGGCAGCAAGTTCGATGGCATTCTTACGATCGGCTATGAGGAGATCGAACCTGAAGACATAGAATTGCTGGCGTCCTTACTCGGGTTGAGTGACATTCAAACCGGCGCGCTTTATTTCCTTTACCGACGCTTAGGCAATAAATGGATCTCGAAATTACTGGATGAACAGTACGAGGAAGAGATTCAGAATATTCTCGAGAGCGGTCGCATTGTGGGAGGAACGCTGGGCGCGATACAGCGCAAGCTCGAATCCTTCATCCCGCGCATGGGCTTCCTCGTCCCCGGTGAAGGATCGAAGGTGGTCGATGATATCTTCCAACGACTCAACATCGGAACGAGCGTTGTCCTCGAATTTGGTAATTATGGAAACACTCTGGCCGCCTATGTTTTGGTCGCCAACTATCTCACCCGGCGCATCCACGCAAGCTACGTCCATCGAAAGAATTTGGCCGCTGGGAAGAAAGGCGAAGAGCCCCGCCCACTTGTAATCGTGATCGAGGAGGCCCACAAATTCCTCGACCCAAGCGTCGCCGGGCATACGATCTTCGGCAACATCGCCCGGGAGCTGCGTAAATATAACGTTACTTTGCTCATTGTCGATCAACGGCCGAGCGGCATCGAAGACGAGGTGATGAGTCAGATCGGGACCCGGGTGACCTGCTTACTCGACAACGAAGCCGACATTCGGGCGGTCTTCTCGGGTGTAAGCGGATCAAACGCTCTGCGCGAGGTACTTGCCCGCCTTGATACCCGCCAGCAGGCACTCATTTTAGGGCACGCTGTTCCCATGCCCGTCGTCGTGCGCACGCGCGATTACGATCAGCATTTCTACGCTGCGATTGCCATGGACGAGTCCAACGATTCCGCAGGGTCAAACCAGTCGGGG
>JAUWDI010000008.1 GCA_030608865.1 Anaerolineales bacterium
TTCCTTCCGCCCTACCTCGCCCAACACGTCGGCGCCTGGCGGGCTGTCGGTTATCGACCGCAAACAGTTCAGGGCCTTGGCATCCGCGCCTGGCAGGAAGCAGCACTCGAGTCAATGCCGCGCGGCGCCTCGTTGTGGTTCAAGCAGCTTCGCGTTGATCGCGTCCTAAGACCTCTCTAATCTCTCCGTTGTCGTTAATTGAACATCAAATTTTTTGGGTTCTCCTCCATTTACTTTGGAAAGGCGACATAAACGCGGATACCCCAGTGGATGGACACTTTATATGACGGTATCCGCAGATGTAATGAATCGCTTTTTTCCTTTTCCCCCCTATGTCCCCCCAGGGGGACGTGGGTGCAGTAGTCTGCCCCCACACCCCCTGACAACGATCGATTCGGCTTTACGTTTCATAGGGACGTCTCTAAGGAACACTTAGCAGCGCTTATGGGATGTATATAATGGTTCTTCCCACGCCGGTGAGGGATTGTTGGTTGGATGTGGACTGCGGAAGCTCTGCTTCCGGCCGTACGCGCAGCCTGCGCCTTGAGGTTTTAGCCTGAAATTAGAGTTTGGTCATACTGGAAGTTATGGATGGATAATAACGACTTCCTCCGTCATCGCCAGGGGGGACCAGAAATTCAGCTTCGGGCGGGACCACGCAGCGCAACTCCGCTAGGTCACCCACACAATTTGGGGGAGACCCATTTTTTTAACCCTCATCCACGTTGCATGGGCAACCAGGTGAATTTGCGTTGTTTTCTCCTCCCGGAGTTGAACCTCCGGGACAGACTAGTGTGTCGGCTCGCTCTATATTCGCCTTCAAGACCTGTAAGGGCGAGCCGCCGGCTCGCCCCTACCATCGACTTATCACCTGCGTTGGGAAACCCTTTTGTCCACCTGCCAACACCTAACAAATCCCGATCTCCCAATGGAACAAAAAAACGCCCACAGTTGTGGGCGCCTGACCTATTCGTTTGGCAATTACCACCAGATGCGGAAGGAGTCGCTCGTTCTTGTGAGAACGGTTCCCGATGAAACGTAGATATCCAAATCAACCTGGACACCGGGCGTCTGCCCCTCAAATTCAATTTCCAATTGGGTGATACCAGCATCGTCGGTAGGCGGGAAAACGAGCGTACGCGCTTCATCCGGGAAATGCGCAACAAGGGTCACCGCTGCAGAGGAGACCGGCAGGAGATTCTGATCCCGGACGACTACATACACCAGCTGCGTATCTGAACTTCCGGTGATGGGTTTTGCCACAGAGGCATGTGGTTGGAGTTCAACGACCTCATACATCAAGGCATTGCTGGGAGCTTTTGGCCGCAGGAGATCGTCGTTGTAATCCATCACCTCAAAGTGGACCCGCCCGAGAGGCGCCACCAGGACTTGCTGACCTGGTGGATTTTCCGGATACCAATCCAGACGGAATCCCTGGAAGTATTGAACCAGGCGATCATTTTCAATGGTGAATTCTGATACAGGGTAACCAAATAGCTCTGGTCCACCACGCTCATGGTAGAAATCCAGGAACATGAAGCAGATACTGTGGCCCGTAAGCGAATAAAACTCGCAATCGGCGTTGGACCTGATGGAGAGCGGATCAGCGACATCCAATGCCCGGTCGCCGACAAACAAAATTCCCAATTCCTTCAGGCGAACCTGCATGTCATCAGAGGTTGGATCTGGGAAAAGTTCCATCCGGCCGTTCTGGGTGTATTGGATCACCAATCCAGTCCAGTAATCCACAAAAGCATCTGTGATGGGGAAGCCGAGAATGCCCAGACCGCCATGGTTGTCGAAATACTCGACGAACTCGGCATCGAGTGTGTGCCCGGTCTCAGAATAATACCGACCAGACAAGCTCTGGGCCATAACTGGTAGCCCAATGCCAAGCAATAGTATTAAAACAATGCAGTAGGGCAGGACGCGGCGTATCCTGATGGAGGAGCCCCTTTCTTGACTATACGAACCACATACAAGCTTAGATACTTCTTGCTTTTAGCGCAACAGGACCAGGGTACTATCTACTCCAGGGCTCCGGAGCGCATGCGCAAGTAGGAATCGTAGCGTTCCGGATCGATCTCTCCATTTTCAAGAGCAGCGGTCACGGCGCAGCCTGGTTCATGGGTGTGGGTGCAATCACTGAACTCACACCCAGCTACCAGCGTTCTGATCTCTGGAAAATAGGCGTCGAGCTCTTCCGGCTCGATGTCCCAGAGGGCAAAAGCCTTCAGTCCAGGAGTGTCTGCCACATAGCCTCCCCCCTGAAGCTTCAAGAGCTCGGGGACGACCGTTGTATGCCGGCCTCTCCCGGTGGCTTGACTTATCTCGCTCGTGTGCAATCCCAATCCGGGTTGGATTTCATTAAGCAGGCTTGTCTTTCCCACGCCCGAAGGACCCGCTAGAACTGAGATCTTTCCTTGCAGCGCCTTGCGAACGGAGCGAACGCCCTTACCGGTCTTGGCTGAGGTGTAAAGGACCGGGTAACCGAGCTTCGGATAAATACCGAAGGCCTGCTTGGCAGTGCGCGGTACAACCAGGTCGATCTTATTAGCGCAGATCAAAGCTGGAATTTCTTCTCGTTCGGCAACGACGAGCAAGCGGTCCAGCATTCGAAAGTTAGGGTCGGGGTCGGCGCACGAGAAGACGAAGACTGCTTGATCCGGATTCGCAACCAGAACTTGTTCGATCTCTGAGCGACCCGGCGACTTGCGGGAGAGCACGCGTACACGCTCCTCTACGACTTCGATCGTCGCCAAGCCCTCCGGTTGCTTGCTTATCTGAACACGATCGCCGAGCGCTGCGGCATCGCTCTCCATCCGTTCCTTCATGAGCCGGCCGCGCAATTTCGAGGGTATGATCCCCTGCTCGGTTTCAACGTCGAAAATACCGGATTGGGCTTTAACAATCAGCCCGGGGAGAAGATCAGAATCAGACATTTATCATGGGGCCGGAGTTTCCTCGGCTTCTTCGTCCGGCTCCGGAGTCCTCTCCACCCAGATACGAGACTCCCAGGGATAGAGCGTAAGCGGTCGACCCTTGAAATACGTCTCGACGATTCGCCGAAAGACCGGTGCAGCCCAATCCGAGCCCTCACCCTGATTTTCCAAGATAACCGCGATGGCGATATCGGGTTTGTCCTCTCTCTCCTCGTAGGTATAACCTGTGAACCAGGCATGTGGGTCACCTGCGCCATCCGTAGATGCAGTGCCCGTCTTCCCGGCGACATTGAGGTTTAGGCCAAGGAATTTACGGTAAGCGGTTGCCCCGGATTTATCGACAACGTTTACCATTGCCTCCTGTATCGCAGCAATGTTTTCCGAGCTCACCGGAAGCTGCGCCGCTGGATCTGGCACGAACTCGTGCAGCACGTCACCCTCGGCATTCTCAATCGCCAACACCATTTGCGGACGATAAAGTGTTCCCCCATTCCCTATTGCAGCAGCGTAACGGGCAACCTGGAGGGGCGTCACCAGGAGAACACTCTGACCGATCGCCAGCTGCACCGGATGCCGCGCCGCCCACTCCTCGCCGAGCGTTTCGGCGCTGTTCTCCGGGCTCGGAACCTGCCCCGCCTCGTCTCCAATCTCGATACCCGTCGTCGCTCCCAGCCCAAATGCCGCAGCCATATCCGAAATAGCGCTAGGGAGACCCTTGACATAGAGATCCAAACCGATGTGATAGAACCAGGGATTACAGGATTTTTCCAGCCCCCCTTTAAGCGTCAATTCCCCGGCAGCGGACAGTTCTTTCTCGTAACGCCAATCGTAGAGGGTGATACCCGGCAGATCAGTGAATTCTAGGCCGCAATTGTAGACTGTGTCGGGTTCGTAATATTCCGTCTCCAGCGCGGCGGCCATCGTAATAACCTTGAACACCGATCCTGGAACGTAGAGACCCTGCGTAGCGCGGTTGATATAGGGCTGATTGGCAGTGTTCAACATCTGGTAACCGCCATTCGCTCCATTAGGGTTCTGAGAATCGAAAAGGTTGGGATCAAACGCAGGCGAGGAGGCCATGGCCAGCACCGCGCCTGTATCGCGTTCCAAAACGACTACAGCACCCTCGAAACCTTCAATCGACCGCTGCGCTACTTCTTGCAGATCACGGTCGAGCGTCGTATACACTGCATAGGGCAATCCGGGATCGCGAGAAGCCATCACTTGCATCACCTGACCATTGGGATCGACCAGGTAGAGTGTCCCTCCCGGCACTCCGCGCAGCTCATCTTCGAACGCCGCCTCGATCCCGATACGGCCGACGAATTCATCACCCTGATAACCCAGCGCCAGGCGGTCTTCGTATTCGGCCTCCTGAATCTGACTCACAAAACCCACAGCATGCGGCGACGCTCCCCCTGCAAATGGGGTGAGGCCACCGCCGTAATAGTAGCGAGTGCTATACGTGCTCGCTCGAACACCACCTACCGATTCGAGCAAACCGCCGACGGTGTTGTAATCCTCATACGGTACAACGCCTAGCGGGGTGAACCAATTTGTATCGCGGTTGGCGTCATAGCGCTCGAGGATCGGATCTACGGTAGCTAACACAAAAAGTCGCCTTAAAGTTGAGAGCATGGTCTCCTCGGCATCCTCATCGCCGATCTCATTCGGGACGATCCACAATGCGGCGCCGTTATCCTGACCCGCGCCCGCCTGTGCAGCGAATGCCTGGTTGTCCTTGTCATAGATATTCGCGCGCGTTGGGGTGATCGCGGTGAGACTCAAACCGTTCCCCCCCTCGAGTTCGGGCAAAATCATGGCGTCGGTCCAGGCTACCCGCCAGTCCTCGCCAGCGGAGCGCGTTAAGTCCATGCGCGTCTCACGGCTGATCTCGCCTACAGCCGCGCTTGTGAGAACGATGTGATAACGCACCTCAGCACGCTGTGGGCTATGTACAAGAGCGGATACGATTTGAAAATCGACATCCACAAACGCCCCGCTCCGCATGATCTCTTGAATGCGATTCGTAAAGTCCTCCTCGCTCAACCCATCCTGGGTAAGGGGACTGAGGAGAGCGTACATCCCAGCATAATCGCCCGCTTTCCAAGTATCCAGGAAGTGCTGCGCGGCTGCATCTGGATCCGGGGCGGACTCAGTGGTCTGTATAGGATCTGGGAGTGTAGGCGTCCCGTTCGACCCCGGGTCGGTGGGACTAAAGAGCCCACAGCTGCTGATGAGCATCGCTAAGATTAGAAGCAGGATCGGGATTCGTCTCACAATTTACCTCTCAGTATCTTCTCGTAGACGCTACAATCATACCCCGTATATGCCTTACAGCGAGTGGGGAGATCGACCGTCAGATCGTACCCCAAGTGCCCCAAAGCGCGCTGCAGGTGGCACAAAGGGAGCCCCATGACATTCGCGAAGCATCCATTCATCTGGCTCAGCTCCACTGGGTTGAATTCGCGGTCCTGTATCCCATACGCGCCGGCTTTATCCAGCGGAGAACCGCCGGCGACATAGGCCTGAAGTGCATTATTGTCATAAGCTCGCATGTGGACGACAGTTTTGCACGTCTCAACAATTTCTTCCCCGTTGGCTGGTTGGAGAAATACCAGCGCAGTGATGACCTCATGCTCACGATCTCGAAGCATTAGAAGCATCCGTTCAGCATCAATTGCATCCACCGGTTTGCCTAAAATTGTGCCTCCGTCTACCACGACAGTATCGGCTGCGAGGACGAGCTCGCAGGCAGGGCTCTCGGCTGCAGCTGCACGAGCTTTCGTTCGCGCAAGACGGATCGCCAGCGCCTCCGCCTGCTCATCGACCTGGGCCATCTCGTCGACCGGAACCGGGCAAATCTCCACATCCCAGCCGGTCAATTCCATTAGCTCACGACGGCGAGGTGAAGCTGAGGCTAAGAGCAACATACAAGTCATAGTTGTCGGATCCACTACCTTAGACAATCCTCGATCACTTCTTTAGCCGGACTGGCTGAGGTGACAATTCCAGCCTTGTTCATTTCAACACATGTGCGCAGCCAGTACATTCAGGGCAAGTCCGCATTCCGCGAATTCTAACATACCCGGCAGATGCGATGAAACCACATCGACACATAGATACTCTCAGCCCCGCACAAGCCGATGGTACAATGACCAAATGGACCTATTTGACCACGCGATGAAGGATCGCATAGCTCGCGAAGCCCCGCTCGCAGCACGTATGCGGCCGCGCACATTAGATGAATTCGAGGGTCAGGCAGAGATTGTCGGGGAAGACTGCCTTCTTCGGCGTGCTATCCAGGCAGATCGTCTTTTCTCTTCTATCCTCCTCTGGGGACCTCCCGGAACCGGAAAAACCACGCTAGCGATGATCATCGCTAACACCACAGAATCCCATTTTGTCACGATCTCGGCAGTTCTGGCCGGGAAAGCAGATCTCCGACGCATCATTAAAGCGACAGAGGAGCGGCGCAAACTATACGGCAAGCGAACAATCCTCTTCGTAGACGAGGTCCATCGCTGGAATAAAGCTCAGCAGGATGCGCTTCTACCTCACGTCGAAAACGGGACCATCACCCTCATCGGTGCGACGACTGAAAACCCGTACTTCACAGTGATCGGAGCCCTGGTTTCGCGCTCACGAATTTTCCAGCTGCGTCCGCTTGAGGAGGAGAATGTAAACCGGGTTATCCAACGTGCCCTCACCGATCTCGAGCATGGCTACGGCAGCAAACAAATCCAGCTCGACCAGGACGCTCTGGATCACTTGATCCGCGTGTCGGGTGGAGACGCACGCAATGCGCTGAATGCACTCGAATTAGCCGTGGTATCTACACCCCCTGATGAGAACGACGTGATACACGTCACGCTAGAAGTTGCCCAAGAATCCATCCAGCGCCGTGCGGTCTTATACGACAAAGACGGCGATGCGCATTACGACACCGTCTCGGCTTTTATCAAATCGGTGCGTGGTTCCGATCCAGACGCTGCGCTCTATTGGTTGGCGAAAATGCTCTACGCCGGCGAGGACCCGCGTTTCATCCTGCGGCGTCTGTTGATCCTGGCTTCGGAGGACATCGGCCTTGCTGACCCAATGGGTCTCGTCGTCACCTCCGCCGCAGTCCAAGCTTTTGAATTTGTTGGTTTACCTGAGGGTGTGTACGCTCTTGTGGAGGCAACGCTCTACCTGGCCACTGCCTCAAAATCAAATACCACTAGCGCCTATTTCAAGGCATATAAATACCTGGAGGAAGAAGGTGTAATCGAAGTCCCACAGCACCTGAAAGATGCCAGCCGCGATGGGAAAGCTCTCGGACACGGAAAGGGATATCGGTATCCACACACGCATCCCGGGCACCACATCGGGCAGGGTTATTTGCCTGACTCTCTCCTCGGGACTTATTTTTACCACCCCTCCGAACAAGGTTACGAGGCCCAGATCGCTGAACGATTGGATCGATGGCGCGCGGCTCAGCGGAAGGCATTAGATATTGACGCCACGCTCGAACCATCCGATCTCGCCGATCAAGAGATCGATGCGATCAAGAAAAAACATACGGCACGCAGAAGCAAACCATCCTAACGGAGAATTAATGACCACCATCTATCTCATCCGTCACGGACACAATGATTTTCTGGGGAAACACAAACTTGCTGGGCGAATGCCAAACGTCCACTTGAGTTCAGAAGGGTGCCGTCAGGCCGAGGCGCTCAGTCGAATACTCTCTTCGGTCAAGTTCGAGGCGATCTATGCTAGCCCGCTGGAACGAGCTGTCGAAACCGCTGAGCCATTAGCTCGCGACCATGGTCTCGATATTCTCATCCGCGAAGGTCTACTCGAAATTGGATACGGCACCTGGCAGGGGCAGTCGCTCAAAGCTTTACGCCGCCGAAAACTCTGGCCGATCATCCAGAATACTCCGTCGTTAGCAAGGTTCCCGGAGGGCGAGTCTTTCCCGGAAGCTCAAGCGCGCGTCGTAGCTGAGATCGAAGCGCTTCGTGATATGCATCGCCGCGAGAAGGCGATCATCGCCTGTGTGTTCCACTCAGATCCAATCAAACTCGCCATCGCTCATTATCTCGGTATGGCGTTGGATCTCTTCCAGCGCATCACGATCTCCCCTGCTTCAATAAGCGTACTAGCGATAAGCAACAGCGGCATCCGCGTTATAGGTTTTAACGACACCCGTGCGACGTACGGCACACCGGTGGTTTGATATACTCAATTCGGCAGTGAGAGGATAAACCAAACGGTTCAGCAACTTGGTGTAGGATCTTTTATATGGCAGGCATCCAGTACGAACTCAAACCCGTCGATCGGATCACAACCGGGGCTATTGGTGGTCCCGGGAAACGCGTTTTCTATTTGCAGGGGCGCGCCGGGGATCAACTGGTCACACTGCTTATCGAAAAACAGCAGATTCAATCGCTCGCTGTTGGCCTCGATGAATTCCTGAGTGAGCTGCACAAGCGGCTTCCTGATCTACCCGAATCTTCACGGGATTACGTCGAAGGCGAGATGGCGCTCGAGGAGCCCATCGATCCCGCCTTCCGCGTGGGTCACATCGGGCTAGGCTATGACGAGGAAGGCGATATGCTCATCCTTGTTGCTCGTGAGATCCAACCTCTCAATGAAGACCCCGAGCAGGCTTCGGCCACTCGATTCTGGTGCAGCCGCTCGCAATTGCGCCGGATGTGCAGCTGGGGTTTGGATTTATCCGCTCGCGGCAGACCTATATGCGGCAACTGTGGCGAGCCTATCGACCCGCAAGGTCATTTCTGCCCCAAGAAAAACGGCCATAAACGCTGACGTTCGAACTCCATCCGGTCTCGCTATGGCTTTCCAAAACCTCCTGTACAGATCACGCACATGAATAAACACACAGATGAACATTTTCGAGCCTGATAACCTTGAAGCGATTATCCACCTCCTCAATACCGGTGAAATTAGCGTAGTGGGTCAGGTAGCCTGGGGATCGAACTTCACCTTTCTCGTCCAGATCGAAGGGGATCATGGCCAAATCCCGGCGATATATAAACCGGCACGCGGCGAACAGCCGCTCTGGGATTTTCCCCGTGGCTCTCTCGCCGACAGGGAAGTGGCAGCCTACCTCGTGAGCCAGGGGTTGGGCTGGGAACTCGTCCCGCCGACTGTGCTGCGCGAGGACGCACCCGCTGGTCCTGGTTCGCTGCAGCTCTACATCGATGTCGATCCCGATCGTCACTACTTCACTTTCAGCCAGGATGAGAAGGTGCAATTACATCCCACGGCTTTATTCGACATCATCATCAACAACGCCGATCGCAAATCTGGTCATATTCTCCTTGGCGAGGACGATCATCTCTGGTTGATCGATCACGGCTTATGCTTCCATGATGAAGAGAAACTGCGCACGGTGATCTGGGATTTCGCCGGTGAGCCTATTCCAGATGAGCTGCTCGAGCGCGTGCGTCTGTTGCGGGATCAGCTGGAGTCAGAAAACGGTGTTTACGACGACCTATCGTGCTTGCTTTCCAGAGCTGAATTTAACAGCTTTCGAGAACGTATCGATCGAATCCTGCGATCGCCCGTCTTCCCTTCACCCGGCGCAGGCCGCCCCTACCCTTGGCCGTTGGTATAATCCAACCCAGATTATTCTGGAGCAATTCTCCCATGGACACACACAGATTCGTTCTCCTTGGTTTCGGGAACGTTGGCCAGGCATTCGCGCGGCTGCTGCTGGTGAAAAGCGATGAACTCCTAACCCAGCTGGATTTAAATTATCAAGTCGTTGGGATCATGACGGGTCACCACGGTGCGGCGATTAACCCAAATGGGATAGACCTTGAGCGTGCGCTGGCGATGATAGCAGCGGACGATTCGCTCGACTCGCTATCCTCTGAACCTACACCCAAAAATGGCTCTGAATTCATTCGGGCCTGCAATGCGGACGTTCTTTTTGAGAACACCCCGGTCAGCTACCACGACGGTCAACCGGCGATTGAACACATCTCCACCGCGCTCTCCGCCAGCATGCACGCCATAACGGCGAATAAAGGTCCGGTCGTTCACGCCTTCCGCGAACTTACGAAATTAGCGCAAGCACATCGGCGGAAATTCTTCTTCGAATCTGCGGTCATGGATGGCGCACCAGTGTTCTCACTCTGGCGAGAAACGCTCCCTGCAGCAGAACTCCAGTCCTTTCGCGGGGTCCTGAACTCGACGACTAATCTCGTCCTGACCTTAATGGAGCAGGGAAAGACTTTCGAGGACGCCGTCGCTTACACCCAGTCGATCGGCATCGCCGAGACCGATCCCTCAGGAGACATCGAGGGCTGGGACGCAGCTATCAAGGTTGCGGCGCTCATCACCGTGCTCATGGGCACAAATCTGAAACCTTCCGCCGTTGAGCGCAAAGGGATTGAGTCCCTCCAAAGTGGAGATATCCGATCTGCATCGGCTGCGGGGAAGCGATGGAAGCTCATCTGCAAGGCTGAAAGAACAGATGCAGGGATAGCGACATCTGTACACCCCGAGCTGCTCGACCCCACCGACCCACTCTACAATGTGATGGGAACATCCTCTGCTGTTACTTTTCACAGTGACACCCTCGGTCCGCTCACGATCACTGAGTCCGATCCAGGACCTCATACAACCGCCTACGGTCTTCTCGCCGATTACATTAATGCCGTGCGGTAATTCCAGCCTTCGCCTAAATCCATCTTGACCAAGGTCAAGAAGATGTTGTAAAATCCCCCTATCTTATGAAAGGAGGGCGCACCCTATTATGATGATGCTTATGGAGAAATTTGTAGCGGCGGTTCGAAGCCACACAGATATCGGCTCTGGTTTCGTTTTACCTACGCGGAGTGCGCCTATCGACAGATAGACCCTGACGATTCTGTCCTAATGACAGCCGCGGGCGCACTCCAGCGCCCGCGGTTTTTTGTTTCACCAGAACGGCTCATTCACGGGGAGAGCAGTCGATCCAGGTGTGCAAAATAAGAAGAATACGTCGATCGGATAGTTGATGCGGATAGCGTGTCTGAGGTGTGAAATGAAAGAGAATTTTAATCCTGATCTGAAGAACCTGGCCTATGCACCCGCAATACCGGGGTTAGCTTTCCGCGGCTATTCAGGTCCGCGAGAACATGAACGGATCGCTGCTGTCGTCCAGCGCTGTTTCGATGCGGATAGCGTGTCTGAGGTCATCACTGCCGACGACGTTGCGCGCAGATTCACCCACCTGCAGAACTTCGATCCAACTCAGGATGTTTTGCTCGCTGAAATCTACGGGGATTTAATCGGCTATGCCCAGATGAACTGGCTCCGGAAGTCAAACGGCGATGTCATCTTTCGACACCATGGTTGCGTCCTCCCCGAGTGGAGGCGAAAGGGGGTTGGGTCAACTTTGCTGGTTTACACCGAGGACCATTTAAGAGGTCTGTCAAACCACGCTCCGAAAGACGGCTTGCGCTTTTTCGAAGTTAACCTAGCGGACACCGAGAGCGATAAGCAGGCGCTGATGGAAAAAACAGGTTACCAACCTGTCCGTTATTTTTTTGAGATGGTACGTCCTCTTGACGCTGATATCCCTGAAATCGAATTACCCGAGGGTCTCGAGCTCCGTCCTGCTAATCCTGATCAGTATCGGACCATCTACGATGCCGCCGATGAAGCTTTTCAAGATCATTGGGGGCACGTCCCGGGGACGGACTCTGAATATCAATGGTGGCTTGAAAGCCCCGAATTTCAACCCGAACGCTGGAAAATCGCATGGGACAACGAGCAAGTCGCCGGCATGGTTTTGAACTATATCAATGACGAGGAAAATGAACGCTTCAACCGCAAACGATGTCACACAGAAGACATCAGCGTTCGTCGCCCCTGGCGCCGGCGTGGTCTGGCCCGGTCGTTATTAGCTCAAAGCCTGCAGATGTTCAAAGATGAGGGGATGGAGGAAGCTGCGCTGGGAGTGGATACCGACAATCTAAGCGGCGCTTTGGGCTTGTATGAAAATCTTGGATTTCATAACATCAAGTTATGGTCAGCCTATCGTAAGCCGATGGTATAAACGAAGTGTGAATGTTGAGAGGCACGCACTCGAGACATTTCTATGGAGAAGAAGATGACTGAACAGGCTTTCAACAAACTCGCTAAAGCTCGTTACACGATCCGCCCTGCAAACCTGGATGACATCGAGGGTTCAGTGGAGATGTTTAACCTATGCTCAAAAGAGATGATCGGCGCACCCGAGTTTACGGAGGACCGTTACGCGAAGGAATGGCAAATGCCGAACTTCGATCTTCAACACGACACCAGACTTGTGATTACCTCGACAGGACAAATCGTCGGCTGCATCGAGGTATGGGACGTACATGAGCCGCCCGTCCACCCCTGGATTTGGGG
>JAUWDI010000121.1 GCA_030608865.1 Anaerolineales bacterium
CAACGCAAAGAATCCACCCACACCAAGGGCTCCGGCTGCTACTGAAACAATCACTCCAGCAACACTAGAAGTCCCTTCCATCCAGAAACCCAGCCCCATACTCACCAAAGCCGGTAGTGCCAGACCCATGCTGTACATGACACGAACGAGACTTTCACTGTTCGGCCAAGGCTCCTCTTCCTCAAAGAAAAGATGGATCGCGCCGAGAGCGAGGCTGCTTAGGCCAATGATTCCTACCAATGTCTGAATCCATACTCCCTCATTCAAAGCTGATTGACCCATCACCGAGGTAATCAACCCTCCTGGAGTTGCCGGCATTCCAATCAGCAGCGCCGCAGCGAAAATTGGCCAAATGCGGTGCGATGGTGTATGGACCTGAATAAGCGATAGCAGCGCTCCAACAAGCAACAGTAATGTACTGGTAGCGAAGAGGACATCACCATTCGCAGAACCGTTGCTGCTTGTCAGAATTCCAACACCCGCGAGACCCATAACAAAAAATGGGCTTGCCAAGAACCGATCCTCCTCCAACAACCAGCGAACTCCCCCGAGCAGGATTCCTATCGCCCCTGCCAATGTTAGCCACAACCTTATTGTTGGCGGTGTTCCATTTTCAAGAAATCTCGCCAGCAGCAATAGCGCAAGCGCCGGCGGTAACAAACGCAATATTGAATCTGAGCGTCTCCGGAGAGGAGAAAGAGATGGTAAAGCTAAATCCAATGGGATCACTCCCAACCGCACCAAAATCCCTATGAGAAACAATATCGCTGCCGGCGTTGAGAAGGACGCTGCATCAAGACCTGCTCCGATTCCTTCGATTGAGTTCATCCAGGCGGCCGCTACTATCAATAACACACTCACCAAGTCGACACCGGCTCGAACAATCGCTCTGCGAATCTCGCCCACGTTTTCCGCGCGGTAAATAAAGAAAATGAAAGAGCAAACATCTAACAATGCAAATGTAAGTGCTACTGTGAGCAAATTGATCGCGAAAGCCACCAGCATGGCCAGCGCTGCGAACACAAACCAGAAAACCCGTACGCCTGTTGAGGCGCTTTCCGCCCTTGTTGCTGCAGTTAGAAGCATCGAGAGGAGAACGGTCGAGATGCAATATGCAAGTCCCCAGCTAATTCTGTCGAGTGAAAATTCCAGAGGGGTTTGAAATAAGTTTGCGGGTTGCCAGATTGAGAACCTAACCGCATTCGGTATCGCCGCGAGCATCATTAATGACAGAAACCAGATGAGCAATACGAGCAACGTGCTTACAGCCCATTGAGTCCGAGATGGGCGATTGCGGACTAACCATGTTCCGCCCGCAGCGAGCAGGAGAGCGACAATTGGAATAAATAACATACTTATCTTGTGGAGAAGTTCCTCAGCTTTTTCGACGTTTAGCATACCACGGAAGCGCCCTCATGCTATACTTTTTACGCTTCTTATCACAACGCAATCACATGTCGATGAAAAGAGAATTAAAATAAAATGACCAAGAGAACCGCTCCTTCCAAGGGTAACCCCTCTCCGACCTCTGTCTCAATCGACGGTAGCCATCTCACTCTAGCGCACTTAGAATCCGTCGCACGTTTCAAAGCTCGTGTCGATCTCGATAGTTCAGCAAGAGATCGTATTGGTCAATCTGCCAAGAACCTTAAAAAGCTTGCGTCTTCCAAGACCCCAATCTATGGCGTGAATACGGGTTACGGCATTTTTGCTGATAGGCGCCTGGATTCATCTCAAGCATCGAAGATCTCTGACAATCTAGTTCTGAGTCACGCAGTTGCAGTTGGAGATCCCTTCCCTGAGGAAGTCGTTAGGGCTGCGATTCTCATTCGAGCAAACTCTCTTGCACTTGGATACTCTGGCGTTCGAACCGAAATCATCGACGTACTTCTTTCTTTATTGAATAAAGGAGTGACCCCTTACATTCCCTCTCAAGGCTCCTTAGGTTCATCGGGAGATCTTGCACAACTGGCTCAACTCGCCCTTGTTATTACAAATTCCGACGCGCATGTGTTTGGAGATACTGAAGTGCAAGCCTGGTTCGATGATTGCCTACTCCCTGGCCATGAGGCAATGAGCAAAGCCGGTATTGAACTTATCGCCCTCGGTCCTAAAGAAGGCTTGGCACTCACGAACGGCGCATCCTTCTCGACAGCCCTTCTTGCTCTTGCAGTCATCGATTCGCAGCGGTTGCTTTTCTCGAATGAGATCGCTTCGTCTATGACCCTCGATGCCCTTCTCGGCGTTTCTGCCGCGCTCGATGAACGGATCCATGCAGCGAGGCCTTACCCCGGCCAACAAGCTGTTGCTCAACGAATGCGCAACCTCATTGCAGGAAGCCAGCTTGTCGATAGCACTACAAGGGTGCAAGACGCTTATAGCCTGCGCTGCTGCCCCCAAATCCTTGGACCTATTTGGGATACGCTCGCTTACGCCGATACGGTCAGCAATATTGAGATTAACTCCGCAACCGATAATCCCCTATTATTTGGCGATGATGTCCTCTCAGGAGGTAATTTCCATGGAGAACCTGTAGGTCTTGCCGCCGATTATCTAAAAATTGCGCTTTCAGAGGCTGGATCAATAGCAGAGCGGCGGATTTTCAGACTTTTGTCTGCGGAGATGAATGCTAACCTCCCGGCCATGCTTATTGCAGATCGCGACAAGATCGGACTCTACTCGGGGTTAATGATGCTCCATTACACAGCAGGCTCGTTAGCGCTTGAAAATCAAGCACTAGCCAACCCTAACTCCACATCTTCTGTGCCGACTTCTGCTGGCCAGGAAGATCATAACGCTAACTCAACTACAGCCGCCAGGAATCTTCGGCTCATTGTTGAAAACTTGACCCGCATCACCGCAATCGAACTTATCTGCGCTTCCCAAGCTCTCGATTTGCGCATGAAGGAAACCCCCGGGAAATCTCCAGGCAGGGGAACACTTACTGCACTTAAACACATCCGTAAATCTATCGGTTTTATCGAACACGATCGACCCTACTCAGTAGACATCACTCTCGCCAGTGAAGTCATCAGATCCGGATCGCTGCTCACCGCCCTTCATAATGCGGGGTTTGACGATTACCCCCCTGTGCTATAATCTGTCATCATGAAAGCTGGGTCCACGCACCACACACGAAACGTAGCAGCCCACCATCTAGTGGGCATAATTCGCGCGTAGACCCACCCGCTCTAACAAGAAGGGCTCTTTGATAAAGACGGCGTGGGCTGCGCTCAGGTCGTCTTTTTTTTGATGGAGGCATAAATGCCAATAATTCAACCAGTTCGAGGTACGCGCGATTTCTACCCGGAGGATATGGCTTTTCGCCAGTGGCTCAACAATCAGATCCGGGAGGCATCCGCGCAATTTGGCTACCAGGAATTCGATGGCCCCTTCCTGGAGCGCCTGGAACTCTATGCCGCTAAATCCGGTGACGAGCTCGTTAAAGAGCAGTCCTATGTATTTCCCGATCGAAGCGGTTCGATGATCGCTCTCCGCCCTGAACTCACACCCTCTCTTGCGCGCATGGTAGCGCAGCGCGGCAAAGGTCTCACGCTGCCTCTTCGCTGGTGGTCTTTTGGACCTTTTTGGCGATACGAACGAAAACAGAAAGGCCGCTCTCGGGAGTTCTTCCAGTGGAACATTGATCTTATCGGCGTCGACACCCCTGAAGCGGATGCCGAGCTCGTGGCAGTAGCAGCGACACTCTTTCGTAATGTAGGGCTGACAGCAGATATGATTCGTATCAAAGTGAATAATCGGCGCCTTGCGGAGAAGCAGCTCCAGGAAATCGGAATACAGGGCGAGCTGCTGCCAACAACTTTTCGTCTTATCGACCGACAAGATCGCATGGAGTCAGATGCGTGGAATTCCTATGCGCTCGAAAGTGGATTAAATGAGGATCAATTTACTGGTCTCGTGAAGGTGCTCGAGGATCTCGAGGCGTGGAAATCTTCACCGGAATTGCTTCAATACTTCAAGGCCGCCGAAGCGCTTGGCGTGGATGAATATTTAGACTATGACCCAACCATAATCCGTGGACTCGACTACTACACCGGGACGGTTTACGAAGCCAGGGACGTTAAAGGTAATCATCGGTCGATCCTCGGCGGAGGTCGCTACGACGATCTAGTCTCTGTGGTCGGTGGCAATCCGATCCCTGGAACGGGCTTCGCGATGGGAGATGTCGTATTC
>JAUWDI010000141.1 GCA_030608865.1 Anaerolineales bacterium
CCACCGGAGTGAAGGTTGGTGTTGGTGTGGCAATATTCACGGGCACAAGTATGATCTGCCCGACGCCAATCGAATTTGGATCTTCAATTTCATTCAGTTCAGCAATCGCATCGGCTGTGCTGTTGAATTCCGCGGCGATCGTTTCCAGCGTATCGCCCGATTGAACCTGATATTCAATTATCTGGCCGGAGTAAAGATTCTCGGGCAGAGGCGTTTTTGTCGGAAGTAGTGATCCCGACTCGGGGATGGTGATTTTAATATTGACGAAGAGTTGATTGGGGTCTGTGATGTCATTCAGCGCCATCAACAGGACTATCTCGACGCCGAATTTCTCCGCGATCGAGCTTAGCGTATCACCGGGTTCGACGATGTAAACAATCGGCCCTGACGGTGTTGGCGTGAGTGTCGGCGCTAATGTGAGCGTGACCGTCGGTGTCGTAGTTGGCGGGCGCGGTGTATGAGTCTCGGTTGGAGTCGGCGTCTTCGAGGCTAGGAAGCCGGGCAACGCCGGCGGAGAATCCCCCGTAAACCAGAGAACAACGAAGAAGATGCCAACCACAAGCAGAACGATTGCCAATCCACCAAGGATCAGTGGGACCAGCCGCTCTTTCCGCTTTCGATAGGATTCAATTACGTCTGCAGCTTCGCTATCAATCTCGGTCATTATTCACTCTCCTCCCCTTTAGCAGGGTGAGGTACTGAAAAGGTTAGCGCCACCCATTGTACCTGAAATCCAAGGGCCGGGCTTAAATTGTCCTTTAAGCCCCTTAATCCCAGCCAGACATGACAAATTGGATTACCTCAGGCAATACGCCCTCCCAAGACTCATCGATATGATTGCCATCTGTGAACAGAAATATGTGTTTGATACCTTCCTCCGTCAAATGCTGTACAAACAACTCGATCTTCACGAGGAATTTCGGTTCGCCTGCTCCTCCACTAATGAAAATCATCTCTGGTAAAGGGCTATCCCCGCCCGCGATATTAAAGGGATCATAGGGCGCCCGCGGGTGATTGACGTGCAATGAAGGGCTGAGAGCGGCGACCGTGTTGAAAACATCCGGGTTGCGAAGCCCTATCTCGAGCGCCCAGACAGCCCCGCGCGAGACCCCCGCAATTGCCCTGGACTGCGGTTCTGCAAGAGTCCTGAAAGTCTGATCGATGAAAGGAACTAACCCTTCGATCATCTCTTGCTCATAGGAACCCGGTCCACCATCGGTCTTTGTAAACAAAGGTTCCGGTTGATTTGGCAAGATTAGCAATGTTGGCGACCATTTATCAGTGAGAATACCTTTCTCGACAAGATCGATCACCCCCAGCGTCTCCCAGTGCTGTTCGTCCTGTGGGTAACCATGCAAGAGATAGAGGCTGGGGTA
The DNA here is from genome assembly GCA_030608865.1 of Anaerolineales bacterium. The sequence continues at coordinate 1,377 of JAUWDI010000141.1, forward strand.
TCGCTCATTTGACTTTGAATAGCACGGTGGAAGGTAAACCGTCAGTCGCACGTCTTCATCGAAGACTGCCCCGGGATAGGTCAAAGAACGCACTTCACCAGCACTCTCCTGGCATTCTCCTTGCGCCGTCGGGCTGGCCTGTGGTCTCGCTGCAGTTACGGTCGGTAAAATCGGTGTGGATCGCGTGGCGGTGGCTTTTGGGCTGACCCCATCACTTATCTTCCCGGGAGATGGGCTGCAGCTCGTTGGGAGGATACACAGGACCAGCGCAAGCAGCGAAATCGACAATCGCCTCATGCTCATCCATCTGCATCCGTTCCCTCGGGAAGCTCGCATCGTCCTTGATCCTTCAATTCTATAGATACTGGGTGATACTATCCAAACGCTACTATCATACTCCAACCGCAAGCGAACTCAACAACTGTCAGCTTTCCCGGTTATGCTTATCTGACAATACGCGTAAATTCAGACTGTCTCACGTTATAATCCTCGCCATGAAATATCACATCTGGACATCTGGCTGTCAGATGAACGTCGCAGATTCACAGCGAGTGGCTTCAGCTCTCGAGAGACTCGGTTATCAGCCAACATCAAAAGCGGATCGAGCCGACGTAATTATGTTAAACACATGTGTTGTGCGCCAAAGCGCTGAGGATAAAGCCCACGGCAGGCTTACCTCCTTGCGTCCCCTGAAGGAGAGCAATCCTGACCTCGTTATCAATCTGATGGGCTGCATGGTTGGTGTAATGGATAACCAACAAATGCGGGAGAGATACCCCTTCGTGGATGTCTTCTCCCCGCCCTCCGACCCTGTTCCTTTGATAGATCACCTGCTCAATCTTGAGGGCAAGGAAACGGTTGAAGCCAAGACGCAGAGCCGGTTTGAAATAATGGATAACGAACTACTTCTCCCACAGAAAGACCAGGGGAGATTAGTTTCCGCCTATGTGCCTGTTGTCTATGGCTGCTCGCACGCTTGCACTTACTGCGTCATCCCCTTCCGGCGAGGCGTTGAACGGAGCCGCCCGATCAACGAGATCACTGTGGAGGTTGAATCCCTCGTCTCACAAGGGGTGCGCGAAGTGACCCTTCTCGGTCAGATCGTCGACCGCTACGGCATGGACATCGAAGGCAGTCCCGACCTTGGCGATCTTTTTTCTGCACTCCACGAGATCGATGGGTTAAAACGCATACGCTTCCTCACCTCTCACCCTAATTGGATGAATGACGAGTTGATTAAAGCTGTAGCCTCGCTTCCAAAGGTCTGCGAACATATTGAGGTCCCGATTCAATCCGGCGACGACGAAATTCTCGACCGCATGCACCGCGGTTACACCTCCGACGATTATCGTCGTCTCATCAACAGAATCCGGGAGACTATCCCCGGAGTTTCAATCGCCACAGACATCATCGTTGGCTTCCCGGGTGAGACGGAAGCACAATTCCAGAGATCGTACGATCTTTTAGAAGAGCTCGCGCTAGACGTCGCTCATCTGGCGCGATACTCCCCCCGACCGCAGACAGTTTCCTCACGGCGCATGCAAGATGACATCTCCGCTGCCGAAAAAATGGGCCGATTTCGGGCGCTGGAGGATTTACAGGCGAAGATCGCAGATCGGATAAACGCCCGCTTCGTTGGAATCACGGAGGAGGTTCTTGTCGAGGAGAAACATGATGCCCGTTGGAAAGGGCGGACGCGCACAAACAAGCTGGTCTTCTTTGAATCCGAAGTGGATCTCCTCGGCGAACTCGTCAAGGTGAAGATCGAGTGGGCTGGTCCGTGGAGTATGATCGGCACACCGGTTTTAGACGGCTGAGACTACACAAAACTTTGCCTGCCCTACTTCTTTTGCCATTAAGTTGAATACGCTCGCTCTGCAACTGATTATTCGCACCTCGTGACGCTTGATCCCACTTGACCCGCAGGCGAGTGCGCTGTAGCATGCTGGGTAGAAAGTGGAATAAGTAATAAAGACTCATTTCATTCGAACGATCGATTCGTAAGGAAGGTATATGATGAAACGCCCTTTACTCTTTTCTGCAGTATTAATCCTCGGCGCGATCGCCTGCAACCTTCCAGGGGTAGCTTCCTCTCCGGATCCGCTCCCCACGTATGCCGCTCAAACTGTTGAGGTCCGGCTGACGGATTCTGCAGATGAAACACAGGAACCTCCGCCAACCATCGCCCTTACGCCTCCTCCTGCGACAGCGACCGAACTTTCGGCATCGCCAACGAACACGAATACGCCTATTCCCACAACGACAGAAGTACCCTGTAACCGCGCCGCTTTTGTATCCGATGTAACCATCCCAGACGGGACCGAACTCGCTCAGGGTGAGGCATTCACAAAGACCTGGCGCTTGCGCAACAC
>JAUWDI010000026.1 GCA_030608865.1 Anaerolineales bacterium
GCGCCCGACGGCTGCGATTGAGCGCGCTGCTGCGTATATTCGCTCATCTTCGTTTTGCATGCCTCCACTGTAGAGGCTGACAATTCCAGGGTTGTCGATAGAACCACAGAGCCTGGATTGCGCTTTAAAACACTGTCACGATAGCCGTATTCCAAACGTTCCAACGGCCATTCCTCCACACATCCGTCTTGTTGCAAGATTTCGGCCATTTTTAACACGCTAGCCATGTCTCCAGCGAATGCGCCTGCATTCCCAACAACTGCCCCTCCTACCGTTCCCGGAACAGTCGCCCCCCATTCCAATCCAGACCACCCACGGTCCCCTGCCAGTCTCGCAATCGTCCCCAACCCTGCGCCCGACTCGGCATTTACGTACCGCGCCTCATCTTCCTGGAAGAAGTGGATCTTGCGTGCACGATTCAAGACCACCACCTCACGCACCCCTCGGTCGGAAACGAGAATATTTGAACCACCGCCCAGAATCCTGAATGGAACTTGTAAATCCCATAACTGGCGCGTAACCTCTGCCAAATCTTCCGCCGAGCGAACCTCAAGCAGGAAATCTGCCAGGCCTCCAATTCGTGCGGAGGTGTATGGAGCCATCGGCACGGCTTCCCCCAGCCGATCACCAAAAAGCTCTCGCAGTCTGAGTGCGGTCTCAGACGAAACAACGCTCTCCATCACAAATGTCGCACCCTATCGATGATCCGGTTCAAGAGCTCTAGCTCCGGAACCTCTAGGGGAAGGTTCCCCTTTGGTCCAGCGTATGCGAGCTGTGCGGCTTGTTTCGCGGCCAGACGCATGCGCAGTTCCATCTTTTTATCGGCTTCAAAGACGCCCTTTTTCTTCTTAGCCATGCTATTCATCTCCCTCGCTTGCCTTTAGTTTTTCCAACAGGTTTCGACCGACCTCATTCCCATCCCCTGCGCTCAGTGTGATCACGACGGATTTTTCTCTAACCTCATCGAAAAGGACCTGCACTGCCCCTGTCAGCTCCGGAATAAAACGGACATCTCCGTGATCAATACTTTCTGCGATGACTTTCCCGGAAAGAGCAGGATCCTCTGTTTCTCGGGCTGCAAAGACTTCCAAGACAAGTACCCGATCTGCGTCGGTGAAAGCCTGAGCGAATTCATCCAGCAAGGTCCGAATGCGGGAATAGGTGTGAGGTTGAAAAACCGCCCACACCTCTTGCTCTGGGAAACGCTCTCGGGCGGCCTTCAGCGTGGCTCGTATCTCTGTCGGATGGTGTGCATAATCGTCGACAACCACTACGCCTTTCGCTTCGCCCAGAATTTCGAAGCGTCGCTCTATCCCATGAAATTCCGTCAATGCTTCATTCGCCCGCTTGAACGCTACCCCAAGGTGATCTACGACTGCCAAGGCCGCCAGGGTGTTCTTCACATTGTGCTCACCAGGCAGGCGCGTCCGTGTTAAACCCAATGTCTCCCCGTTTTTAATGACCAGGAAGTCAGAGCCACCAGCGGGATTCGAACGAATCTCCTCTGCCCGCCAATCAGCTCCGTTGGAAAGACCATAGGTGACTTTCCGAGCAGATCCCGGCTTTAATCTCTGGGCGCCCTCATCATCCGCACAGATAATGAGGCAATCCTCAACTTGGTCAACGAAGGATTGAAACGCGCTATGAAAGTCCGCTTTGGTGGGATAACAATCCGGATGATCGTGCTCAACATTCGTTACCACAGCCACTTTGGGCTGCAATCCCAAGAATGCTCGATCGTATTCATCCGCTTCAATCACAAAGTGCGGTCCCTTACCGACACGTGCGTTTGATTTGAAATCAGTCACCATTCCACCCACCATGAAAGTTGGATCCTGATCTGTCTGCACTAGAAGCCAGGCGATCAAAGCCGTCGTTGTTGTTTTTCCGTGTGTCCCTGCTACGGCAATAGTCTCATTCTCAGCAGTTAGTTCCCCCAAGAACGCGTTGCGCCGGAAAACCGGGATGCCCAACTCCATGGCGTGGACGAGTTCCACATTGCTATCCGGAATGGCGGATGAGGCGACGACCAGTGAGGCTCCGACTACGTTCTCAGCGTCGTGGCCATACATGATCCGTATGCCATCCTTTTCAAGCGCATCGGCATAAATGGATCGAGCTTGGTCTGAACCCGTCACAGCATATCCTCGTCCCTGTAGTACTTTTGCCACGGCTGAAATTCCTGCGCCGCCGATCCCAACGAGATGCACATGTTGCCTCATACAAAAACCACGATGATGAAGACGAACACAATCCCCACTGCAAAGTAGAGCTGTGGAATTGGCAAGATCGCCGGAGGTAGATAAGCGACAATATTGAAAATCTGCTCGTATAGTACGGATCCCTCTGGCGGCATCTGAATCCATGTTGTCGGGTAATTTAAATCGTGCAGGAAGAACCAGATCGATCCAAAGAGCAGATACCCGTTTAATGCACCCAAGGCGAGCCCCAGAAGGACATCCTGGAGCCGCTCACGCACCAGCTTAGGCTGCAGGGCGCGAATGTGTGGTGTCTGATAACCAAAGAATGCCATCAACCCCAGGAAACCGGCACGAATGATGAATTGTGTTAGCGGCGGCTGCATTACCAGTGCCGTGTAATAGGGTTTAATGTGGGTTTCTAAAATCTGGATGATGAAAAGCGCGAGGATAATGGCGCTTGTGACAAGCAGCTCCTTAGCCCAACCGCGGACCGCGCCAATAATGGCAAACAGCGCAATTAGAATCCCGAATAGGACAACAATGCTAATCATGCGTCCTGCACTCTCTTCCTCGCCAGATTTTCAATCTCATCGGCGATCCGTTTCGCCGCCCCCGGCTTTGATAACCCACGCATTGCGGTCCCCATCTCTTCAAGCCGAGAGGGATCATGCATGAGTTCGCTGACCGTCCGCAGCAGGGTCTTTCGAAGATCTTCATCACGAACCACGATTGCCCCGCCGCTATCCTCGAGGTATGCCGCATTTACTTCTTGATATCGCCAAGCATGCGGGTACGGAACGAGCAGCGCCGGCAGCCCAAAGAGTGGATACTCCCCGATCGTGGCCGCGCCCGCGCGTGAGACAACCAAATCTGCTGCTCCTAGGGCTTGCCCCATCCCCTCATGTAAATATTCATGCGGGTGATACCGACTCACGTACGTCGGATTAAGCTTCTCGATCACCGCCGGCACCCTCGGCCAGTCGAGCTCCCCGGTGATATGCACCACCTGGGCGATTTCGAGTAGGTTCGGAAGAATTTCCCATACTGCCTCATTGATCGAGCGTGCCCCCCGGCTGCCACCAAAGACCAACAATGTCCTTGCATCCTCGTCCAAACCGAAGATCCGCCTCGCTTCGGTTTTACCCCTCACAACATAGTCTGCCTGCGTCGGATAGCCCGCTACGACGACTCGCTTTCGACCGGAATAGAAGTTCTCTGAGTCCGCCGTGGAGACGTTGATCACCCTGGCAAAACGGCTGATCAATCTCAAAGCCAGCGCCGGTTCAATATCCGGGACGAACACCGCCTGAGGCAGCTGTCGACCCGCAAGCGCCACAGGTACTCCCACGTAGCCGCCGGTAAAAAAGAGCACATCGGGCCGGAAGCGTTGGATGATTCTTTTCGCCGCGGGGATGCCCTGGAGCAAACGGGATGCGTTAGCAGGCAGGCTGCGTATGCCAACCCCATGCAGCCCTGCTGCAGGGATCGCTTCAAAGGGAATGCCCGCCCGCTTAACGAGCGCTGCTTCCATGCCTCCCTGCCCTCCAACCCAGAGCACTTCAGCTTTCTCGCTGAGCTCGGCGATCACGGCCAAGGCGGGATACACGCCGCCCCCCGTCCCTCCGGCTGACACTAAAAGTCGCAACATAGCCTCGCTTCTTGGTTTCAGCCCTCTCCAACCGGGATACGTTCAGGAGAAAGCCCACTCCGGTTAATATCGTGACCAGGCTGGAGCCGCCGTAGCTGAAGAATGGTAGAGCGTTGCCAGCAAACGGCAGCAGACCTAGTAGAACCGACATGTTGATTAGAGCCTCCGCTCCAATCCAAAAAGTAATACCGCTGGCGAGAAGCAAACCCAGCCGATCCTGCGTGCCGACCGCGACCCGGAAGCCTCGCCACATGAAAACGCAAAAAAGCGCCAATATCAACAACGCGCCTATCAAACCAAGTTCCTCACCAATGACGGCGTAAACACTGTCAGTGTGTGGAGCCGGCAGAAAACCGAACTTGCCGCGACTCGCTCCTAACCCTCGGCCGAGTATGCCGCCCGAATAGAACGATTGCAGGGATTGCTGGACGTGATAATGTGCTTTTTCAATGTCCACCAATCCATCTTTGAACTGTATCCAGCGCTGTGCACCAGTCGAATGAAGGCGGATAAGCAAATAACCAACCGAACCTCCACCAACCACGAGCCCTATCGTTTGTAGCGTCCGGGCTCCTGCCAGGTAGAACATCGTTAGAGCGACCAATCCAACCGTCAACCCCGCGCTCAGATCGGGCTGAGCGACGATCAACCCACTGAGGATGCCGACGATGACGACCATGGGCCAAAAGCCATAGCCCATTTCGCTTAAACGGTCCCCTTTTGATTCCATCCAGACCGCCAGGTAGATAACGAGCGCCAGCTTCGCCATCTCCGATGGTTGGACCGAGGCTCCTAGAAAGGCGCGTTTGTATTCACCGCCGAAGTTTATGACCAACACAGCAAATAGGATCGCTATCGTTACAATGATCAAAGGCAGCGCGATTTTTCGCAGCCAATTCAATGGGAACCAGGCAGCTACAGCCATCGCACCCAAACCGACGAGCAAGTGCAGCACTTGGCGGTTTAACAAGTAATTGTTGTCCCCATAGAGTCGCCACGACACATCCCAGCTCGCGGAGTACATCATCACAAGCCCCAGCGCGATCATGATGCCCGTGATGATTAAGAGCCACGGATCGACTGCAAGAGGAGTACGTCGCTTACTCAATTTAGGCTCTGCAGCTGGTCCTCGGGTCACAATTCCTCCACCAAGGCGCGGAATTTTTCACCGCGCACTTCGTAATTCGAAAACTCGTCAAAACTCGTCCCGCCAGGCGAAAGCACAACCACATCCCCCTCTTCAGCAACGGCTGCAGCCGCCTGAACAGCGTCCGTCAGACCTTCACAAATAACCAGGGTCGGTTGGGCACCGTCCTTGGCCGCTTCTTTGATATGGCGCTCAATCTTTTGTGCTGCCTGGCCAAATAGAATCAGGTGGTCCACGCGGCTGACAACCTCACGAGCGAATGTTTCCCAGGGGAGATCTTTGTCCTGCCCACCCGCTAGCAAAACCTTAGGTTCTGCAAATGCCCGCACGGCTGCCAATGCACGATCAGGAGTCGTGGCGATCGAATCGTTGTACCAGTCGGCGCCTTGTACCCGCCTCACGAACTCCAAGCGATTCGGTACCCCCTGAAAATTGCTGGCCGCTTCAGACATCGCCTCGATAGGCAACCCTGCCGCGGAAGCGAGCGCACTTGCAGCGAGAAGATTCAAAAGATTGTGCCTGCCCCGCAGAGCAACCTTTTCCACGCTGCAGATTTCACGCTCCACATCTCCAGACCTCAAGCGAAGAACCCCATCTCGCACATAAGCTGATTCTTGCTCGTCGGAGGGTTGTTCCCAGCCGAAAGCAATCATCCTGCCCTGAACCAGGTTGCGCATCTCCCAGGTGAGCGGGTCATCGTGGCGGACCACAGCAATATCATCTTTTATTTGATTGGCGAGAATGCGCTTCTTCGCTGCGGCATATACTTCCATAGATCCATGCCGATCGAGATGATCGGGCGTCAGATTAAGAACCGCGGCAATATGTGGACTCACCGTCATAAGTTCCAACTGGAACGAGGAAAGTTCCATGATAACCAGGTCAACAGGCTTGATCTCATCCAGGTCATTCAGCAACGGGCGACCGATGTTGCCGCCAACCCAAGCGCGCCTCTCTGAGCCTGCGAATGCGATTTCTGCCATGCGGCCAACAAGTGATGTAGTCGTCGTCTTTCCTGCAGAACCAGTAATGCCGATCACCGGCGCACAGCACGCCTCCAGAAATAGTTGTGTGTCGTTGGCTAACTCGATCCCTCGCTCTCGAGCTTCGACCGCAATTGGCAAATCGACGGGCACACCACCGGATAGGAAAAGAACATCCGTCCCCTCGAGCAGGGAACTTGGATGACTGCCAAGTTGGTATGTCAGCTCATATGCTGCCAGCTCTTCAATTGCCGGCCCAAGTTGCTCTGCGCTCTGCTGATCACTCACGACGACTTCAACGCCTTTCTGCGACAGGAATTGCGCTAAGGCTTTTCCCTGCCGAGCGAGTCCGATGATGACAACACGCTTTCCTTGCCAATCTCTCACAACGGTCTTCCCGGAATGTATTCCGGCACGTCAGGCAGCAATTTCCTGGAGTGCCGGTTCACTCTGCTTCACCTTTTTCTTCCTGCGCGATTTCTTGGAAGCCTCCTCTACGCCAATCCAATAGTGGTTTGGCATAACATTGCGAGCCTTCCGGACCTTCACACCGGAGATCAGCCCTTCCTGATTTCCATCTAATGTGGAGGGGTTAACCAGGCAATGGGTAGGAGTCTCACCGAACTTACCCTCATAGAAGTTAACCGCCTGGCTCACTTTCTCCTTCATTGAGCTCTTGCCATCGTCGAACCACAGCATTCCGATTTCCATAGCAACACCCTCCTTAGATGTTAGATGAGTGCTAAAGCCACTCCGAACATGCCGGCGAGCAGCGCGACCAACCAGAAGCGCTGCACAATCTGGGTTTCGCTCCAGCCACTCAATTCAAAGTGGTAGTGAAGAGGAGCCATCTTGAAAAACCGACGACCTTTCGTGATCTTGAAATACACCACCTGGATGATCACGCTCAAGGTCACACTGAATGGGATAATGGCAATGACCGGTAGCAAAGCCCAATGCCCCGTCATGAGGGCGACGACTGCGAGTGTGGCCCCCAACGCCAGTGATCCTGTATCACCCATGAACAGTTCCGCGGGGTAGGCGTTGTACCAAAGGAAGGCAAAAATGGCGCCGACCATTGTGAAGCAGAAGCGCACCAGGAAGATCTGTCCTTGGAGCGCAGCGACCGCGCCATAAGCAGCAAATGCCGTTGCCGCGATCAATCCCGCTAATCCATCTAACCCATCGGTTAAATTAACAGCATTGCTAGTGCCGATGATGATGAACATCGCAACGGGTATGTACCAGATCCCCAGTTCGATAACTTCCGGGTAATTTGGCAGAATCATCTCTGGTGGCTTCAACCCATACTTCAAGATCAAAGAGGCCCCGAGTGCGATAACGCCTTGCAGTAAGAACTTCCAGCGCGCCCGCATCCCTCCGACACCTCGGGGCCTCTTGATCCCAAGCCAATCATCCCAAGCGCCCACCAACGCGAAGAGCAGAAGCGTTAACATCGGCAAGAGTATCGAATTGCCGAAGACATTCAACTCGCTCGCAATGGACACCAGGTTAAGAACACCGGTGATCAAGAGCACCGGAATGATGAACAACCACCCACCCATAGTCGGGGTACCGAGCTTCATGGTGTGCCGCTGGGGACCCTCGATCGAGATCTGCTCTCCAATCTTTAGCCTGCGCATAACACGAATCAATGGGCCGCCCCAAATCACCGTCAGCAGGAACGTAATTCCTCCTAATGCCAAAGCGCTGGCAGCATTTGTCATTCGATCTCCTCCAGCGCAGTTACGATTCGATCCAGGCGCATCCCATGAGAGCCTTTCACCAGGACGACATCCCCTTCGCCGACTTTTTCATCCAGATATTCAATGACATCATCGCCATCTCCAAGCTCAACAACCTGGTTTTCGCTAAGCCGGGCTGAGCGCGCCTCTTTTGCGATCCACTTTGCCCGCTCCCCCACAGTGATCAATAAATCCACCACCTGGGCTGCCCGAGCTCCCACCATGCGATGCCCGCGTTCCTCAAATTCACCTAATTCAAGCATGTCGCCCAGGACAGCTATCTTCCTGCCGTCTAAATCATCAAGCAGATTAAGCGCCGCGATTACAGATGTTGGAGCGGCGTTATACGTGTCGTCCAGCAGCATTGCTCCGCTGGCGGTTTGCACGGCTACCAAGCGTAATTGGTTATGTGTCGACTGTAGACCCCCGATAATTTCAGCCCAACTCAATCCTTCGACAATCCCCACTGAAGCGGCTCGTAATATGGTATGAACCGAGTGGCGTCCGAGCAGTGGCGCACGGCAATGAATGACATCTTCGCCGTGGTGAATTGCACAGTGCAGCCCTTCCAATCCCAGACCTTCCACATCACTCGCCCAGAGATCAGCCTCGGGGGAGAGGCCATAATAAAAGATCCTTGCATCAGTGCGCTCGGCCAGTTCTCGCACGAGAGGTTCGTCATAATTCAGGATGGCAACACCCTCCGGCGCCGGGGGCAGCGCTTCGACCAGTTCACCTTTCCCACACACGATTGCATCCATGCTCCCTGCTCGTTCAAGATGCACTTCGCTAATGTTTGTCACCACGCCAATTTGCGGTTTAGCGATATCGCATAGGAGTCCGATCTCACCGGGGATATAAAAGCCCATCTCCAAGACCGCACGTTCATGCGCTTCCGTAATGCGCAATAAACTCAACGGCAATCCAATCTCATTATTGAGATTCCCAGGACTACGCACCGTTTTATAACGACGGCTCAGCACATCCGCAACGAGCTCTTTCGTCGTTGATTTCCCCACACTTCCCGTGATCCCGATCACTCGTACATCGGACTGTTCTCGCCAGGCCATCGCCGCTGTCTGTAAAGCGTCGAGTGTTTTGGCGACCCTCAGTGTGATGGGTGGTTCCAGATCCTGCTTAAGCTGCGCCTTCAGCGGTTTTCGTAAGTCGAGGCTGCTGGCTTCCAGCGGAAGGTCACGCTCCACGAGTGCAGCCACCGCCCCGCGCTCAAAAGCGTCCGTCACATAATCATGACCATCTTGCGATTCCCCATCCATAGCAACGAAGAGACTGCCAGGGGTCACCTGGCGCGAATCGACAACCGCGTCGGTAATCACCTCACCCAACCCGGTGATTTTCTCTTCAGCAATCGCTTCGACGATATGACCTATTGTCAACATTGAAAATTATGTCCTACTCTCCTGCTGTTATCTGCTCCCGCACGCTATCGGGCGGGATCTCCAACATGGC
>JAUWDI010000155.1 GCA_030608865.1 Anaerolineales bacterium
GACCGTATTCTAGGATCCAATCTCTGAAGTCATTCGTCGCTGCCGCTCGCCCGAATATCTCCAGTGGACTCGTTGAGATCGTGGTCCCTGCGGATGGATGAGTGAAGGCCAGGATGGGTTGGGGGCTGTCGCTGGAACATATCGCATCAGGGATGAAGAAGAGCGGATCATCTTCAAATCCCATAGCCTCAGCCCATTTTTTCCCTTCAGAAGTATCATTCAGCCAGTCACGAGCCCAGGGATCGTCCACGTTCAACCCTAACTTCTCATCTACGTATGTAGCGCACTCAGGGGAAGCCAACTCTAGAGCGAAGGTGTCCACCCACACCTCCCGCCATAAATCTTGCTCTTTCGGAAGTGGGGGTTGATCGTGGGCAAAAATCTCACTCTTCTGAGAGGGACACCATTCAGAGGGTTCTGTACCGGAAACGGCACAGACGATGCGATCGACGATGCCGCTGGGACGGATCACCGCGGTCGGTTGGCCGCCAGTCAGGCGATTTTGTGCATATTGCATGAATTCGTTCCAGATAGGAGCAGCACCCGTCAAGCCAGAGGTGTTCTCCATCGGGGTGTAATCTGCGTTGCCGACCCAAACACCGACGGCGATGTCCGGGGTGTAGCCCAACGTCCAGTTGTCCCGGAAATCGTTCGTCGTGCCCGTCTTCGCGGCTGCCTTGAAGGGTAAATTAAGCAGTGAATTGGCACCAAACGCGGGTGTTCGAGCGATGTTGTCGCTGAGGATGTCAGTGATGAGATATGCGTGCTCAGGGCGGAGGACCTGGTTGTCTGTGGGAGTTTCGTACTGATAGACGACGGCGCCCTCCCGGTCTTCAATTCGTAAAATGCTTGTAGGAGGGATGCGATTCCCGCTGTTCGCCAGAGTTGCATAGGTTGAAGTCAACTCGAGCAAGGTGACATCTCCGCCACCCAGCGTCAAGGAGAGACCGTAGTCGTCGCGGTCAAGTGTTGTGATCCCCATGCGGCGAGCGAAGGCGATGAACCCGTCTTCTGTGGGTGTCTCGGGGTTGTCATAAATTCCGACAAAATCAAGCGTCTTAACGGCAGGTACGTTATAAGAGTTTGCCAACGCCGAGCGGGCAGTAACCGGGCCGTGGAAGCGCCCGTCGTAATTTACGGGCTCATAGGGGGGACGGGGATCATTCGGATTCCCCGAAGGCGGGAACTCTGAAGGGACGTCCCAGATGAGTGTAGCCGGGGTCCACCCCATCTCAAATGCGGCGGTGTAGGTAAGCGGTTTGATCGAAGATCCCGGCTGACGGGGGCGTACAGCCATATTAATCTGGCCATCGTTGGCTTCATAATCTGCCGAACCAACCATGGTCAGGATTTCGCCCGTGTCTGGACGGATGGTCACCAAAGCGCCGTTCGTGGCACGATTGTCCGCCAGGGCTTCGACTTGTGCGCTCACAATCTCCTGTGCTTCAGATTGCAGCACCGGGTCTAAGGTCGTGTAGACGGTGAAGCCCGAGCGGTAGATCGTCTGCGGGTCATACAATTCCTCAAGTTCACCGCGCACGTAAGTCACCCAATGTGGATATTTGATCTGGATATCGGGCTGCTGGAATTCGTAATTGATGATTATGGCTGCAGCGCTGCCTGCATCTTCAGGTGATATACAGATTGGCTGCTGTGAGTTGCTCACAAAGATGCATCCATCCTCAACGCTGGTATCCACCATCAGGGTGAGGACCTGGCGGTGACGATTCAGGGTGGCATCGCGGTTTGTGTAGATATCGTAAACTGAAGGCGCTTGAACGAGCCCTGCCAGGAAAGATGCCTGTGCGAGCGTCAATTTGTCGGCAGTGGTGTTGAAATATGTCTCCGCTGCCGCTTCCACACCGTAGGAGAGGTTTCCGAAGTAATGCTGGTTGAGATAAAGCTCGAGTATCTCCTCTTTAGAGTAACGGCGTGTGATCTCGGCTGCGAGTAAAACCTCGCGCAACTTGCGGCGCGCTGTTACCCTGGTTCGCTCTTCCGGTGAGAACAGCAGGTTGCGCGCGACTTGCTGGGTGATGGTGGAAGCACCAGAGACGACACTTCCCTGTGTGTAATTCTGCCAGAAAGCTCTGAAAATTGCCCAGATATCAAATCCTGGGTGGCTGTAAAACTGGGAATCTTCCGTGGCGATAATTCCCGCTACCATGTAGGGGGAAATCTCTTCCAGCGGGACGTATGTCCTACGGCCTGCTTGGGGATCGAGGATTTCATACAGCAGATTACCTTCACGATCGAGGATGCGTGTCGTTTCAAACTGAGCGGCATGTTCGTGCAGATCTTCAACGGAGGGGAGGCTGGCAGCCAGCGAGTAGTACTGGTAAACCCCGAAAGAGATGATTCCGATCACAATGGCGATGAAAACAAATGCTCCGAAAATGGCCATTCGCAAAGCGCACCCACCGCAGGTATCCCAGCGCTTCCAATCCCTGCCGCTCAGTTCTTCAGGTTGGGTGGGAGGGATGTAGGCGGAGGGGCCGACCTGTGTGGCGCCCATATCCGTTTCTGGCACACGGTGAGGTAAAACCTCGGCATCCGACCTTGAATTCAGCTCTGGACTAGGGCCGCTAGAGGGCTCCTGTGTATTCGCTGCCTGGGCCTGATCGTTCTCGGTCAGATCATGTTCGAAGGGTTCGGTCTCGGAGAGGTCGGGGGAGTCTTGAACCGTCCCATCGTCCTTGTGTTCCGGGTCATCCATGATGGGTGTTTCAGGCAAAGTGGAGGACTTCTCGGCGGAGATATCGCCCTCCAGCAGGCGTCTAAACCGCGCCTGAGGGCTGTCGATACTATCTTGACTAGGGGATGGACGGGCATCCGTTTCCAGAGGCCGCTCGTTTTCGGGCTCGGAGGGAACAGGACCCGTTTCCTTGGAGAGATCGTCCGATGGATCGCTCATGGTTCGTGATTATAGCATGCAGCAGGTGAAGGGAAGATGAATTCTGTAGGTCCAGGATAATGAGTCAGAAAGGCTTTTCCCTTACAATTTTTGCTACGCCTCGGCCGCCTGACTTCGAACGAGGACCGTCCAGATTCCCTTCATAACCGTTTGATCATCCTGGTTGCGAACGTCGAGCGAGAGAAGTATTGAGCCTCCGCCCAGCCGGGGCATCGCTTTCTTTTCCTTCACATCCATGATGACGTGAATAGTGTCCCCGATGAAGACCGGCAGGCTGAATTTCCAGTCTTTGATCTCGCGGAAGGCGATCACCGTCCCCTCCAAGATGCCGGTTCGCATAGCAAGACCGGAGACGATGGAAACGCCTAAAAGACCGTGGGCAACACGCTGACCGAAGGCGGTTCCCTTTGCGAACTCAGCATCGGTGTGAATCGCATTGCTATCGCCGGATAACCCCGCGAATGTAACCACATCAGCTTCGGTGATCGTCCGACCGGGGCTGGTGATTTGCTGCCCCACTTCGAACTCCTCGAAAAACATACCTTGATTTGAATGTTTCAT
>JAUWDI010000184.1 GCA_030608865.1 Anaerolineales bacterium
GCGGATTGAATTGCTACCCGCATCAGAGGATCGACAACATCCATGAGGATTTCGGGGGGATTACAAAGCAGAAAGTCGTCCACCTCGCCCCCAAGAAGCTGAGCCGCTCCAAGTTGCAGGAGTTGTTCGGCCGAACAGGGAGGCTGTTTTTCTAATAAGGCGAGAACTGCTTGATAACCGACGGGGCCTTCGAACTTCGTTTTTAGTTCTACAAGGGAGATGGAGATTGGTTCTGGAGGAGCATCGGAATTCAGATTGTCGAATACCTGATCCAGGGCGCTCTCAACGGTCGTTTGCAGCCATTCAGGCTCTAGTAAAGTTGCAATCAAATACTCCCAATCATCATCCGACAGAATGCGTAAGTAAGCAGGTGGTCCTGAATCACCGTCACTTTGGTCAGAGGAGTCTAAACTGGGGTCATCCATTATTCCATGCTGTATCTGTTGTACAACAAACCCCGGCAGGCGCGCATAAATATCTTCTTCGATAAGCGCTATCTTATACGCCTCGGAATTCAACAACGTCGCATCCAGATTGTACAGAAGCAGCATAATCGAAGCGCTGATAATGAAAAGAAATGCGAAGATTCCGGCAATAAATCGACCACATGTACGCATTATCCATCTCTCCTTTAACCTAGCTTACATTCCGATCAGATCCTCAGGTGAAGATTCTTTTATTAACGATCAGAGATCGAGCTGGGTACCGATTCCCCGGTCGATCGCTCTGCGGTAGATCTCCGGAGCGACGGCCATATCGTCGATCGCAAGTCCAAGGTTGATCGCCAGAACCCGCTCAAGCTTGTCCTCACGCCCCACTTTTTTCCCGACGACGATTTCGCCTAGATCGGCATAGGGTGCGGGAGTCTGGCTGAAGTACCCCTCCGATGTGTAATACTTGAACTGCGAATGGTCATCTGTGCTAATCTTGTCCATCTCGGCCATCGCTTGCGGATGCCAGTAACTATCGAAATCCACGGCACTCCCAAAACTGCCCGGTTTCAACCAGCCCTTCATAATCGTCGGGCTTGGGTGCTTGAGAATCGGCCCGGAGGTGACGACGAGATCTGCATCCGCAACGGCTTCTTCGGGCGCATTCACGCCCACGATTTCGATCCCCAGCTTAGCAGACATCTCCTGCACGTAACGCTTTTGAACGTCCTTGTTGATGTCATAAGCATAGACAAGCTTAATATCGAAGATCGCAGCCAGGGCTTCGAGGTTGGTGCGCCCTTGAACACCGCAGGCCAGAATTCCAGCAACTTCGCTTTCCGGTCGCGCCAGGTACTTCGCTGCAAGGGCAGTTGCTGCTCCGGTGCGATATGCCGTAATCCACACGCAATCCATCACGGCGTAGGGAATACCTGTCTCAACATCGTTTAGAACCAAGAGGCCGGTAATGTAGGGTAACCCACGCTCTTGATTCTGCGGATATCCGCTCACCCATTTAATCCCCGCCGACTTGAGCGAGGGTATGTAGGCCGGCATGGCATGGATGAAGGCGTCCGGCTGGGTGTGAATCCCCGGTTTCGGAGGCATTTCGACTTTGCCCTCGCCCTTCTCATGGAACGCCTTCTCAAGAAGATCGATAATAGTGCTCACATCTAAATCAACACTCTCAACATCTGCTCTCGAGAGATAAAGAAGCTTATTCATATCCATGACAATTTCCTTCCTGTCTGCTGCCGATTACAGCACATTCTACAGAAGTCTTGAAATGTACACCACGTCAATCATCAGCAGGTTACCTTATGGGTGAAGAGCTGGATTAATCGAAGTTCAAGTAAGTTGGTACTTCAGTGAGCGCATGCGCCAGGTGCGTACCATGCCATGACAATAAGCGCCCATCCAGCAAAAATACCCTGCCTTCCTGCACAGCAGGAGTTCCTTCGAGGGTACTAACCACTTGTTCTCGCTCTTCCTCTCCGAAAGAATAGGGTTCACTCGGAAGGAGAACCACCTCTGGTGAAAGGGCTTTGACTTCTTCAACGGTCACGCGTGGATAACGGGTATCGCGTTCGCCAGTTTTATCCGCTTCTGCCAGCCCCAAATCCGCTTCCAACGGGTAGCGGCGCTCTCTCATCTTGAAAATATTTTCCCCACCCGAGATCGAGATGACGCTGTCAACATACGTCTCCTGGTTGATCGTCATCCACCACAGGCCCGCCTGTTCATCCTCTTCCTGCCAAATTGGGCAAAATACCTTCATCGATGGGGACATGAAGGATGCTCGCCGTGTCCAATCCAGCATGCGCTCGAGGTGGGTGAGTCTCGGTGCCGCCTCTTTTTCTATTTGGAAGATTCGAGCCATCGCCCAAAGGATTTGAATTGCATCATCAACATTTTTCGGGAAGGTAACCCAAACGGGGATCCCCAGCCTCTCGAGTTCTTGAACGGTTTCAAGACTGTTTTCCTCCTGGTTGGCAAGCACAAGCTCAGGCTTAAGATCCGAGATCGCTTCAATATCCGGTGAACGAGTTCCACCCACTGCGACAATGAGGTCTGAGTTCCCGGTTGGGTCAGGGCAATAATCAGTGATTCCAACAAGACGATCGCCTATCCCAAGTTCGATAATGCTTTCGCTGATGGATGGCACCAGGCTTACGACACGTTTTGGCGAATTTATAAACGTCAAGTGAGGGTTGTGTCCGTTTCCACCGGTCATCTTACACCCAACCTTTGCCAAGCAGGATCTCAGGAGCCGCGTCGCTCCAGATCTCAACCTTCCCCTGCGGACCGACCCCGATGATCGTATCGGGGGCGATGCTGATAGCGTAGCTCTTCATCTGTGCTTCAATTTTCTGCTGCACTCCCTTTATCGACGCAGGAGCTTCTAA